>CAYJNJ010000063.1:0-27664 GCA_964371595.1 uncultured Bacteroidales bacterium
ACATACGGCGATCTTTTCGAGAAAGTGTGTGTTTTTGCCAATGCCCTTAAAATAGCAGGCATCCAGAAAGGCGACAGGGTGGCTATTTACCTGCCTATGGTCCTTGAGCTGCCAATAGCGATGCTGGCATGTGCCCGCATCGGTGCTGTCCACAGCATAGTTTTTGCCGGTTTCTCCGCCAACTCCCTGGCCGACCGCATCAATGACTCAGAATGCAAGATGGTGATCACTGCCGACGGACTTTTCCGCGGCTCCAAGAATGTGCATCTTAAATCTATCGTGGATGAGGCACTGCTGCTTTGCCATTCGGTGGAGAAAGTGGTGGTCCTTCACCGCACAGGCGATGCCGTTACGATGAAAGAAGGAAGGGATATCTGGTGGACTGATTTCATTGCCGGGATCTCAAAAGAAAATAAGGCAGAAGTGATGGAATCGGAAGATACGCTATTCATCCTTTATACTTCAGGTTCAACCGGAAAACCGAAAGGCGTTCTGCATACTATCGCCGGTTATATGGTGTTTGCGGAATTCACTTTCATGAATGTTTTCCAGTATAATGAGGGAGATATTTACTGGTGCACCGCTGATATCGGCTGGGTAACCGGGCATACATATATAGTATACGGACCGTTGCTGGCCGGTGCCACCTCGGTGATGTTCGAAGGCGTCCCGACCTATCCTGATCCGGGCAGGTTCTGGGAAACCATCGACAAGCTGAAGGTCAACCAGTTCTACACGGCCCCTACCGCTATCCGTGCTTTAATGGCCCAGGGCGATGAGTGGGTGCGTTCCAAAGAGCTCAAATCATTAAAAACGCTGGGATCTGTGGGTGAACCGATCAATGAAGAAGCATGGCGCTGGTATCACGACCTTGTCGGCAAAGGCAAATGCCCGATCGTTGACACCTGGTGGCAGACCGAAACCGGTGGTATCCTGATCACCCCGCTGGCCGGCATTACCCCGACCAAGCCTTCATTCGCCACCTTGCCATTACCCGGCGTGCAACCTGTCCTGGTTGACAACGAAGGAAAGGTTATGGAAGGAAACAATGTCCAGGGCAACCTCTGCATCAAGTTCCCGTGGCCCGGCATGATCCGCACCACTTACGGCGACCATGAGCGCTGCCGCATTAATTATTTCTCGACCTACCGCGGGCTGTATTTCACCGGCGACGGCGCCAAGCGCGACGAAGAAGGATATTACAGGATCCTCGGCCGTGTTGACGACGTGATCAACGTATCAGGCCACCGTATCGGCACAGCCGAAGTGGAAGACGCCATCAACCAGCATCCTAAGGTTGTCGAATCTGCCGTTGTCGGATTCCCGCATGAGATCAAAGGATCAGGCATTTACGCCTATGTTACCTGCGATACATTGTCGGATGATGAAGTCAAGAACATCGACAAGGAAATTGCAGACCTGGTTACGAAGATCATCGGACCTATCGCAAGGCCGGACAAGATCCAGATCGTAGCCGGTCTTCCAAAGACCCGCTCCGGAAAGATCATGCGCCGTATCCTCCGCAAGATCGGGGAAGGTGATGCCACCAGCCTCGGAGATACCTCTACCCTGCTCGACCCGGGTGTCGTGGAAGAAATCATCCGCGGCGCGAAAGTCGAAGTGAAGCGATAGTGCCTCATATCAACCGCGGGGACGCAGGGACACAGAGATAGTGATTATCCTCTGTGTCTCTGCGTCGCTGCGGTTTTCTTTCTCATCAACCAAAAACCAAAAAACAATGTCAAATTCAAAAATAATGAACCGGAACATGGTAGTCATCGGTGCTGTCATGATCCAGCTGGCCCTCGGCGCAATATACGCCTGGTCAGTATTTACCAAACCCCTGAAGGAATCAGGCTGGACAGTCCAGGATACCCAGATGGTATTTTCTGCAGGGCTGGCCACTTTCGCCATCATTATGGTCATTGCCGGACGATTCCTGCAGCATCCCAAAGTCGGCCCAAGGAGGCTCGCCATGGCGAGCGGTGTTGTCCTGAGTGCCGGATATATCCTGGCCGGTATTTTCGGCGCTGAAAATTTTGTATCTACCTTATTTTTTGTCGGGATCCTCGGTGGTGCCGGTATCGGTATCGGATATGTAGTCCCGATTGCCGTCGGGATCAAATGGTTCCCTGATAAAAAAGGCCTTATCACAGGACTGGCGGTTGCCGGTTTCGGCTTTGGCGCAACACTATGGATGACCCTGGCTGATAAGCTGGGCCCGCTCGGTGGTGCTGAACTGCTTAAAAATCTTGGCGTTTCGGGCACATTCATCGCATTCGGCGTGGCCTATTTCATACTGGTGGAAATCGGCAGTTACTGGATGACATTTCCTGCCGAGGGCTATAAACCTGCCGGCTGGAATCCGCCACAGGCCACAAGCGCCAAGCCACTTGTCGGTTCCGTGACACTGACCAGCTGGGAAATGCTCAGGACCCATCAATTTTACCTCATCCTGTTGACCTTTGCCTTTGTGGCAAGCGCCGGCCTGATGAGCATCGGACTTATGAAACTCTGGCCTATGAAGGCTATGGGGCTGCGCGGGATCCCGGCCGAACAGGCAAGTGCTATCGCAACGCTGGCAATGGCTGTTTTCTTCGCATTATTCAACGGTCTGGGCAGGATCATCTGGGGAATGATCAGCGATAAGATCGGCCGTAAATTATCAATTATCATAATGGCCGCAACCCAGGGCGTATTTGTTTTCCTCTTCCAGTACATGGCCGGCACCGAATACACCCTGTACCTTTTTGCCATGCTGATCGGCTTTAACTTTGGCGGAACTTTTGCCTTGTTCCCTACCCTGACTGCCGACACCTTCGGAACAAAATATGTTGGAATGAACTATGGCTGGGTATTCCTCGCCTACGCAATCGGTGGAATTGCCGGGCCCATCATGGGAGGGAAACTCGGCGATATGGGAAATTTTCCATTGGCCTTCACCATTTGCGGAATTCTTTGTATTGTTGCAGTTATAACCATATCCCTGGTTAAACCTGTGAAGAAACCTGCATGATCACTGAAGTTAAATCCAACAGCGACTTAAAAGAGTTCATTTATCTGCCTTTACATTTACACAGGAGGAATCCATACTGGGTTCCTCCTGTTTATGTTGATGAGAAAAAATTCTTTGATCCTGAAAAGAATAAATCCTTTTCATATTGTGAAACGATCAGGATACTTGCCCGAAAAAATAACAAAGTCACCGGCCGGGCCATGGGGATCATCCATAAGGCTTATAATGAGATGAAGTCCGAAAAAACAGCCCGTTTCGGATGGTTTGAATGTATCGACGACCAGGAGACTGCACATGAACTGATCAGCTTTATCCAGGGCTGGGCTACTGAAAAGGGCATGGACAAGCTGATTGGGCCATTCGGATTTTCTGACAAGGACCCGCAGGGGTGCCTCATCGATGGCTTTGACCAGCGCGCCGTCCTTACCACCGCCTACCATCCACCTTATTACAGGAAGCTTATCGAAAACGAAGGCTTCACCAAGGAGATCGATCTTGTTGAATACCTTATCCCCGTGCCAGACAGCATCCCGGAATTCTACCGCCGGATCTACGACCGGGCGATGAACAACCAGAATGCACACATCAAGGAATTTACCCGTAAAAAAGAACTGAAGCCTTATATAGTGCCGGTATTGCAATTAATGAACGAGACCTTCAGCAGTATTTACGGCTCCTATCCCCTTTCCGAAAATGAAATGATCTCCCTTGCAAAGGAATACCTGCCTGTGCTTGACCCTGAATTTGTGAAGATCGTCGTTACTGAAAATGAAGAAATTGTCGCCTTCATCATCGGCATGCCCGATATTGCTGAAGGATTAAAAAGAGCTGACGGCAAGCTCCTCCCCTTCGGGATCTTCCATATCCTCCGGGCTGCAAAAAAAACAGACCAGCTTGTCCTGCTGCTTGGCGGCATACGCCCCGATTACCAGGGCAAAGGACTCGATGCACTGATGGGGATCAAGATGCTGGAATCAGCTTCAAAAAGAAAATTCAGCATCATCGACAGCCATGTCGAGCTAGAAACCAATGTGAAAGTCCGCGCGGAAATGGAAAAGATGGGTGGGAAGGTGGCGAAGATGTTCAGGATCTACAGGAAGTCTTTAGTCTTTAGTCTTTAGTCACCACTTCACCACTCCACCACTCCACCACTTCATTAATTTTCCCTTTCTGTTAATAAATTCACAAAATAAATCTACCTTTGTGCGTTTGTTAAAAACGACTCAACAATCTAACAACTTCATAATCCTCAATTACAATGGCAGTTAAGACATTACAGAAAATATTCAAGCCGCAGCGCATAGCGATCATCGGTGTATCGAACGATCCGAACAGCGTGGGCGGCATTACGCTTAAGAACCTTGTCAGTGGCGGTTTCCAGGGTGTGGTATATCCTATCAACCCCAAGCATGAAGCCGTGATGGGCATCCCCTGTTACTCCAGTGTGAAAAACCTCCCCAAAGTACCTGACCTGGCTGTGATCTGCACCAATGCCAAGACAGTCCCCGGCCTGATCAGGGAATGCGGTGAAACCGGTATCCTGGGCATAATCATCATTTCGGCAGGTTTTAAAGAAACCGGACCGGAAGGCAAAAAACTGGAAGAAGAAGTAATGGCAGAAGTCGCCAAATACCCCGGAATGAGGGTAATCGGGCCGAACTGCCTCGGTATCATTGTCCCGGGCCATAACATGAATGTCAGCTTTGCATCCGGCACAGCTAAAAAAGGCCATGTGGCGTTTATTTCGCAATCCGGTGCCCTATGCACTTCGGCACTTGACTGGGCCAGGGAAGAAAACATCGGTTTCTCCTATTTCGTTTCCATCGGTAATACCATGGATGTCGGTTTTGGCGACCTGATCGACTTTTTCGGCCAGGACCCGAGCACACGTTCCATCGTACTCTATGTTGAATCTATTTCAAAAGCCAGGCAGTTTATGACGGCAGCCCGTGCCTTTGCACGGAAAAAGCCCATCATTGTCTACAAAGCGGGGCGTTTCCCTGAATCAGCAGCGGCTGCGGCCTCCCATACCGGCGCTATGGCTTCGGAAGATTCCGTTTATGATGCCGTCTTCCAGCGTGCAGGGATTGCCCGCGTGTATGATATCGGCGATATTTTCAATTTTACGGAACTGATGGCACAGAAAACCATCCCGAAAGGAAGGAACCTTGCCATCATCACCAATGCCGGGGGACCTGGTGTTATGGCCACCGATGCTTTGATCTCTATGAACGGCAAGCTGACCAAGCTTTCCGATGAAACAATGAAGAAATTAAATGATTACCTTCCTCCTTTCTGGTCGCATGGCAACCCGATCGACGTGCTGGGAGATGCCCAGCCTGACCGTTTTGCAAAAGCAACACAGATCGTCCTGGAAGATCCAAATGTAGACGCTGCGCTGGTTATCCTCACACCGCAGGCTATGACGAACCCAACGACTACGGCTATTGAAGTATCCAAACTTTCCGACCATACGGTGAAGCCAATCATGGCAGCCTGGCTCGGGGGTGAAAGCATGCGGGAAGGCATCAATATTTTCAACAAACAGGGCATCAGCACATACGATACACCGGAAGGCGCCATCCGCGCCTTTATGACGCTGGCAAGTTATTCCAGAAATCTTGATTCACTTTTTGAGACACCGAAAGATTTCCCGGTATCTTTCACCCTTGATCGTGAAAAAGTCAGGAAAGATTTCATTAAGAATCATTTTAACAAGGAGAGGATCCTTGCAGAGGATGTTTCCAAGGCACTGATCACAGCCTATGGTATACCGACAACACAGCCTGCCGTGGCCAAATCGGCTATCGAGGCGGCAGATATTGCCAATAAGATCGGCTACCCGGTCGTCATGAAGATCCATTCACCTGACATTACCCATAAATCGGATGTAGGCGGCGTGGTTCTCAATATTAAAGATGAAGACGGGGTGTGGAATACCTATAAAAACATGACTCGCAGCATTAAGGAAAAAATGCCCGAAGCCACTATTGAAGGGGTTACCGTACAACCTATGGTGAATTTGAAGGATGCCACCGAGATGATCCTTGGCATTAAAAAAGACCCGGTTTTCGGCACCGTGCTGCTGGTAGGTATGGGCGGCGTCGGTGCGGAAGTCTTCCAGGACACCAAGCTTGCTTTTCCACCGCTAAATGAACGGCTGACGCGTACCATGATCAAATCCCTTAAGATATACCCGTTCCTGAAAGGTTACCGTGGCGCACCGGAAAAAGATATCGAAAAACTGATCGAAGTCATCATCCGCCTGTCGTACCTGGCTGCAGATTACCCTGAGATCGTAGAACTCGATATCAACCCGCTGCTGGTCGGGACCAATGATGTCATCGCCCTTGATGCGCGTATCGTGATCGACAAGGACCTTGTGGGGAAAGACCTGCCACAATTCTCGCACCTGCTCATCCATCCTTACCCGGATAAATATACCAAGCCCGCTAAGCTCACTGATGGCTCAACCATCCTTTTAAGGCCTATCAAGCCTGAAGATGAACCGTTATGGCTGGATCTGCTGGGCAGTTGTTCCAAGGAATCGATCTATTCCAGGTTCCGTTACAATTTCCACTACGATTCACATGAAATCGCCACCCAATTCTGCTTTATCGATTATGCCAGGGAGATTGCCATCGTGGCTGAAGTGGTTGAGGATGGAAAGAAGAAGCTGATCGGTGTGGGAAGGCTTATTGCTGACCTTGACCATGAGACGGTTGAGTACGCTGTCTTGATCTCTGATGCATGGCAGAAGAAGGAACTGGGGACATTACTGACGGAATATTGCGTTGAGATCGCCCGCCAATGGCACCTTAAGAGGGTTGCGGCGGAGACGACAAAAGATAACCAGGCCATGATCTCCGTGTTCAAGAAACTCGGATTCAAGGTGGTTTTCAACCAGGACACCGGTGTCAGCGTCTCCCTGGACCTGAATTAAGCCCTGTTCTTATCAATTACTTTACAGATATCTTCAAAGATATCATCAATGGAACCTACGCCTTTCACTGAGATAAATTTCTCCTGGGAGGCGTAGTAGTCCATCAGGGGTTGCGTCTGTGAATGATATACTTTCATCCGGTTACGTATCACTTCCTCGGTATCATCTTTCCGTCCTTCAAGCTGTGCCCTTTTCAGCAATCTTTTTACCACTTCTTCCTCATCGACATCAAGTGCAAGGACAAGTGAAACGGATTCATCAGATTCTTTGAGCAGTTTGTCAAGGTCATGCGCCTGCCTGAGGGTACGTGGGAAACCATCCAGTACGATGCCATCGATATTGCCTACAGCCCGTTTCAATGCAGATTTTAAAACATCGACAAGCAAATCATCAGGAATAAGCTCTCCTTTTTCCATAATGCCTTGTACTTTCTGACCGAGTGGGCTGCCGTTCCGGATCTCTGCCCGGAAAATATCCCCCGTGGAAGTATGTACCAGATTATATTTTTCCGCGATACGTGCCGATTGGGTTCCTTTGCCTGATCCCGGAGGACCGAATAATATCAAGTTGTACATAGGTAGTTGTTAATGGTTAATGGTTAGTGGTGACCGATCAAATAGCTATTAAGCAAATATAAGGAAGTGCCGGAAATGGCAATGAGCTTTTTACCTAATTTTGCATGGAAATTTACAAAATTGCAGGAGAGCATTTCAGATAGTTTAGTTTATAGTCCGGGCAGGTCAGTAAGTGAGTTTCTTGACCCTGCTTTATGGGAGAACTGGCATCATGGTTCAGGCCTTTCGCAGCCGCTGCCCTTTCTTGATACAGCGCCGGCCGACCTGCTGCTGCAGCCCCTCGTTCCGGCTGAACTCAAGAACAACTGGATATTCTGGATCCTCATGGCTGGTTTTGCTATCCTGACGATGACCAGGTACTATCATTCAAAAAGACTTAAATTGCTGGGTTCATCCCTTTTCAAACGATCTGCGGCTATCCAGCTTATCCGGGAAAGCCCGGTTTATTCGCACAGGAGCTTTTTCCCCCTGTTATCCATTTATATAATCTCACTCATCCTGCTGATACACCAGGCCATGGAGATAACTTCCCCGGGATCCGGGGCAGGCATATCATCCCTGCTTATTTTTGCCGAGTTCCTTGGTTTCTATATAGCCTTTTCCCTATTAAAGATCTTCGTTATCTGGCTGACCGGCGTAACTTTTAAAAATACGGACACTGCCAAAGAATACATACAAAATATACTTATTTATAACCTGGCTCTTGGAATACTTCTGTTACCCCTTTTATTATTAATTATATATACATATCATGAATTCTTCCTTTACCTTGCCGGCGGAATAGCATTGATAATGATTGGATTACGTTTTATCCGGGGCATAGCGATCGGATTATCAGATTCTAAGTTTTCGTTGTTTCATTTATTTTTGTACCTTTGCACCCTCGAAATTTTGCCCCTTGCTATAGCTGCAAAATTTCTAAGCAAATATTTTCTCGCCTGAGAGTGAGAAAATGGTTGTAGTTGAAGGATGCAGTACTAACAAATTGATACACAAAGTAATTGATGAACATTCTCGTATCACAACCGCAGCCGGCCGACCTTGAGAAATCACCATATGGTGATCTAACGCGAAAGTATGGTGTCGACATCGAGTTCTTTAAATTTATAAAGATTGAAGGTATCCCTTCCAAAGAATTCCGTCAGTCGAGGATCAACCTCCTGGATTATTCAGCCGTAATTTTCACCAGCCGCAATGCAGTCGACCATTATTTCAGGATGGCTAAAGAACTTCGTGCCGATATCCCACAGACCATGAAATATTTTTGCATGAGCGAGTCCACTGCATTTTACCTCCAAAAGTATGTGCAATACCGCAAGCGCAAGATCTTCCACGGCAAGCAGAATTTTGACGACCTGATGGAAATTATTAGGAAACACAAAGAGGAAAAATACCTCCTGCCCTGTTCTGATATTCACAAAGCCAGCATTTCCCAGATGCTCGACGAAAGTGCGGTCACTTACACGAAGGGGATATTTTATAAAACCCTGGCCAGCGATTTGTCGCATATCGACATAGCCAAGTATAATATGCTCATTTTCTTCAGCCCTTCCGGTATCGCATCGCTGTTCAAAAATTTCCCTGAATTTAAACAGAATAGCACGATCATCGGCGCTTTCGGACCGACTACCGGTTCCGCCGTTAAAGAAGCCGGCCTTACACTGAATATTGAAGCACCCACAAAAACTGCCCCTTCGATGACAATGGCCATTGAAGAATTTCTGCAGAAGAACCAAAAGAAAAGTAAATAAAGGCTACCTCCCTTAGCTAATGCAGGCATGATATGTCCATTTTCTCCTTCAGGAAAGATGAAATTTTAAGAAAAAAAAAGCTAATAGACCGCCTCTTCGCTGAAGGAAGCTCCTTTTTCATTTACCCTTTTAAAGTATTTTACCTGGCCGTGCCGCTGGAAAGCCCAACCCGGGCACAAATCCTGATCAGTGTAGGAAAAAGGTCGTTCAAACATGCTGTCGACCGTAACAGGATCAGGAGGCAGATCAGGGAAGGCTACCGGCTGCACAAACAACAATTGTATGATCATCTTGAAAATAAACAGGGCCAATGTATCTTTGCGATAATTTATTCAGCAAATGTGCACATGCCTACATCCGACCAGGAAATCAAAATAAAAGCCGTTCTGAAACGTTTATGTACAGAAATTGATCGCAAACTGAACAATCCTTCACCAACTTTGTCTGATTAGTAAATATTATTATCATGAAATATATGAATCCTAAGATCCTGGCAGCAACCACCCTGTTCATCCTTATATCCTCATTTTCATTTTGCCAGGATGAAAATAATTTCGAAATCTCCAAAAACCTGGATATCTATGCTACTCTTTTAAAGGAGCTGGATAAAAACTATGCTGACCAGATCAATCCCGGGGAACTCACTGAAACTGCAATAGATGCAATGCTCGAAACCCTTGATCCCTACACAGTATATATACCCGAATCCAATGCTGAAGATTACAAACTGCTGACAACAGGTCAATATGGCGGTATCGGGGCACTGATCCATAAATCAGGCGATTACGTGATAATTTCAGAACCTTACGAAGGTTTCCCGGCCCAGAAATCAGGTCTGTAGGCAGGCGACAAAATACTGGAAATAAAGGGGATTCCGATTAAAGAAAATGAATCCGAAGAGGTGAGCGAAATACTGAAAGGCCAGCCCGGCGTTGAGCTGCAGATCAAAGTTGACCGGATCGGCGTCGCAGAACCTTTTGTGGTGAATGTATTAAGAGAAGAGATCAAAATCCCCAATATTCCTTATTATGGAATGGTGGAAGGTGGGATAGGCTATATCAAGCTTACCAATTTTACCCAGAACGCCGGTGGTGAAGTTAAAAAGGCTTTTAACGAATTAAAAGCCAATAACGAACTGAAGGGTATTATCCTTGATTTGCGCGGAAACGGCGGCGGATTATTAAACGAAGCCGTGAATATCTGCAATGTTTTTGTGGATGAAAAACAGCTGATCGTAAGCACCAAGGCTAAAGTCGCATCCAAGAGCCAGGACCACTTAACTCGCTCAGTAGCGGTGGATAAAGATATCCCGCTGGCTATCCTGATCGATAAAGGCAGCGCTTCGGCGTCAGAAATTGTTGCAGGCGCTATCCAGGACCTCGACCGCGGCGTGATCATCGGTCAGCGTTCGTATGGCAAAGGGCTGGTGCAAAACGTAATCCCTCTCTCCTATAATTCACAGGTGAAAATCACTGTTGCCAAATATTACATTCCGAGCGGCAGGTGTATCCAGTCGATCGATTATTTCCATAAAGACGAAAACGGGAATTCCGATAAGATCCCCGATTCACTGATCTCGGAATTCAAGACGAAAAACGGACGGCTTGTGTATGATGGAGGCGGAATTGCGCCGGATATCAGCGTCGACCCGATGAAACTCAGCAAGATTGCACAGGCCCTTATCACCAAATACCTTCTTTTTGACTATGCCAGTTTATATGCCTCAACTCACAGCAGCCTTCCTCCGGCAGACGAATTCGAGATCAGCGACGAGACTTACAACGACCTGATCGCATACCTGAAGGATAAGAATTATGATTACCAGACGGCAAGTGAAGATGCCCTTGATAAACTCAAAGCCAGTGCCAAAAAAGATAATACCTTTGATATCATCGAAGATGATTATAATGAATTGAAAACGAAAATCCTCCATAACAAGAGCGAAGATCTGATCACATACAAGGACCAGATTAAACTTGTCCTTAAAGATGAGATCGTTGGGAGGTATTATTACCAGAAAGGCAGAATAGTCGCCGCCCTTCAGGATGACCCTGAAATCGACAAGGCTGTTGAAGTGCTGCTCGGGAATGCAACCTACCTGGCTATCCTCGACGGGACGGTGAAACCGCCGAAAGCGGCCGAATCAGGCGACGACGAAGAATAGAAAATGGAAAGATCCATCAATATTAAGATTGAAGAATATAACTCACCGGATGAGCTTGGTGCTGCAGACAGGGAATTGCTTGATCTTGCTGTGAAAGCCACAGAAACTTCTTATTCGCCCTATTCATCATTCAGTGTCGGGGCCGCAGTCCGGCTGGCTAACGGGGAGCTGTTAAGCGCCAGCAACCAGGAAAATGCTGCCTATCCATCAGGGCTTTGCGCCGAACGGGTTGTCCTGTTTTACGCCCAATCAAAATTTCCTGATACCGCGGCAGAAGCTATTGCCGTTTATGCAAAATCTGACGATTTCAGGCTTACCCAGCCGGTTACGCCATGCGGGGCTTGCCGCCAGGTCATGGCCGAACATGAAAACCGTCATGGGAACAAAATCAGGGTGATCATGGGTGGAGCCAATGGATTTGTGCAGATTACGGAAGGGATTGAGAACTTGTTACCTTTGATGTTCCAGCTTGACCAATTAAAAAAGAAATAGTTCATGGAGCTGATTTCCACCAAAATATGCAAGACCAGCGACATCGGGATCAACAACAACCTGTTTGGCGGCACCATGCTGTCGTGGCTGGATGAAGCCGGGGGCACCATGGCGAGTTCGGTGTGCTGCACCCCGCAAATGATCACGCTTAAAGTAGATGAAGTGCTCTTTAAAAAACCAGTCAAGGTGAACGAGCATATCAGGATTTACGGCGTCGTGCAAAGGATTGGCCGGACTTCAATTGCGCTTTACCTCGAAGCCAGGCGGTTCAATTTTAACAGCCATGATGAGGAAACCGTTTGCTCAACAAAAGCTATCTTTGTCAGGATCGACCACAATGGCGAACCTGTAGAAATCGACATGGATATCAGGGAAAAATTTAACTCTTTATAAAAAAATATGAAAAGAAACTTACTCCTGCTGATCGCAGTCTTCATTCTTGGAACGGCGATGAAATCTGACAATCCTGCTTACCAGGTTTTTAACCTTAAAGGAAAGGAAGCGGAATACAAAGATTTACTGAAAGCTGCCCTGGAATCGGATGTGATACTGTTCGGCGAATTGCATAACTCCCCCATCTGCCACTGGCTTGAACTGGAATTGCTCACCGATCTTTATTCTGACAAAAAAGAAAACCTGGTGATAGGAGCTGAAATGTTCGAATCCGATGACCAACTGATCATTGATGAATTCCTTGCCGGTAAAATGAAAGAGAAAAATTTCGAAGCCGAGGTCAAGCTCTGGGACAATTATAAAACCGATTATAAGCCTTTAATGACCTTTGCCAATACCAACAAGTTACGTTTCGTTGCAACCAATATCCCCAGGCGCTATGCAGCCCTGGTCAATAAAAGGGGCTTTGAAGCACTTGACAGCCTTGCTTCCGAAGCGAAATCTTATCTCCCTACTTTACCTGTCGCTTATGACAGTGAATTAAAAGGGTATAAGGAACTTGTTCAGATGATGAAGGAAGCCGGGGGCCATGATACTTTACATATTGCAAAAGCCCAGGCAATTAAAGATGCAACGATGTCGCACTTCATCCTGCAGAACTGGAAAGCCGGAAAAACCTTTATCCATTATAACGGGACCTACCACAGCAATAATTTCGAGGGGATATACTGGTACCTGAAACAGGCGAATCCCGGTTTACGCATCCTGACCATTGCTTCGACCGAACAGGATACCCTAGATACGCTTTCTGAAGAAAATTCGAACCTGGCAGATTTCACCATCTGTGTCCCTTCGAACATGACAAAAACCTACTAAGGGGCCATGCTATCCAAAAACCAGGTCAAATACCTGCATTCGCTGCGGCTGGGCAAATTCCGGGAATCAAACCGGGAATTCCTGGCTGAAGGCATAAAGCTTGTTGACGAGTTGCTGAAAAGCCATTACCGGGTGAAGCAGATTTATGCGACAGCGGGCTGGATTGAATCGCACCAGGACCTGGAACCGGGGAAAGCCCGCAGCCTCATTGAAGTAACGGAAGAAGAGCTGAAGCGTATCAGCAACATGGTTACCCCTAACGAAGTGCTTGCTGTAGCTGAAATTCCTGGGTCAGAGATACCTGGGCCGGAAAATACCGGCGCGCTGGTCTTATTGCTCGACCGCATCCAGGATCCCGGCAACCTGGGTACGATCATCCGCACTGCCGACTGGTTTGGGATCACGCATATCTTTTGCTCGGAAGATACAGCCGAATTGTACAATCCTAAGGTTGTACAGGCTACAATGGGCTCGATCTGCAGGGTAAACGTGCATTACACCGGCCTTGGCGAACTTATAGCAGGCATGAAAGGCAAAAGGACTGTTTACGGGGCCTTTGCCGACGGAAAAAATATATATGGGATTGAACTGAAATTCCCCGCGGCTGTTATTATAGGGAATGAATCCAGGGGCATTTCACCGGGATTGATCCCGATGATTACGGAAAAGATAGGGGTACCGGCTGTATCCCAGGGCTCCGAATCGCTGAACGTTTCAGTCGCGACCGGAATCATTTGCTCGGAATTCAGTCATCAGTCATCAGTCATCAGTCGTCAGTCGTCTGGTTAAATTTTTGGAATCAGGAATCTGGAATCTGGAATTTGGAATTAAAAGCTATGATACTAAACGTGCTTCTCATCTCAATCATCCTGCTGGGCCTGGCATTTGCCGGTTTCGCAATTAAGATACTTCTTACTAAAAACGGGGAATTCAAAAAGAGTTGTTCCAGTGTTGACCCTGAAACGGGCCAGCCTTATGGCTGTTCGTGCGGCAATGCCGATGGCGGGGAGGCGTGCGATAATGGTCGGCAGTAGACGGTCGGCGGTCGGCAGTCTTCAGTCTTCAGTCGTCAGTCGTCAGTCGTCAGTAAAATTTTGGAATCTGGAATTAGGAATCTGGAATTACTCAAGTATCTCCTCAAACCCCTTAGTAGCGTAGGTCTGGTAGGTTCCTGAGCCGGCATCGTTAATGAAGTAAGCTTCAAGCTCATCCTGGCCGGTGAGGAATTCCTTCGCTCTTTCAAAGCCCATTACCATGAAAGCGGTAGCATAGCCGTCGGCGGTGGCGCAATCTTTTGCAAGTACCGAAACACTTAGCAACGAATGACGGACCGGGTAGCCGGTTGAAGGATCTATGGTATGGGAGTACCGGATACCGTTCTCTTCGTAGTATTTCCTGTAGCTTCCGGAAGTAGCCAGTGCCCGGTCATTTAGACGCACTTTTGCATTCAGTGTCCTGTCGGAAAGGCTGTCGGTTGACGGGTTTTCTACCCCGACGATCCAGGATTGCCCGTCGGGCTTGCTTCCCTTACCAAGTACTTCCCCACCGATGTCGATCAGGTAATTCGAAATGCCTTTTGATTCCAGGAAGTTCCCCAGCACATCCACGGCATATCCCTGGGCAATCGCGTTAAAATCAAACTGAATATTCTTCTTACTTTTAACAATCTTCCCGTCTTCCAGTCTTACAGTCCTATAGTCAACTAACTCCCGCAAACTATCAACCAAATCCTGGTCCATCTTCATTTTACCTTTAAAACCGAATCCCCAGGCATTCACCAGCGGGCCAACGGTGAAATCAAAAGCTCCGCCCGTCTTCTGTGAAATATCAACTGACCGCTTGAAAATATCTGTGAACCATTCATCAGGCCTGGCGAGTGAATCGCCACGGTTTATCCGGGAAATGATGGATTCCGGCACCCACATCGATACAGACTGATCGAAGGCTTTCAGGATCGAATCGACCTGGGGCTGAAAATCCCTTTCTTTCACATCGAAATAGGTCACCGCATAATAGGTGCCCTGCGCCTGGCCACGGAACATTATCTTCTTTGCTACAGGTACAGAACATGAAAATAAGGCCAGCACCAGCAATGCCAACATTCCGGATCGGAGAAGTTTCATGAAGTCGATTAAAACCGGTAATTAAGGTTCATGGCAAAATAGGCTGTCGGCAAAACGGTATTATAATTTTCCCATGCTTCCGGAAAAAGCCTCACACCTACGCCAACAATTGAAGAAATACTGAGGCTTCTGACAGGGGTAAACATGATACCGTTATCGACGAAAAACTTCGCATAGATGCCTTCCGAAGTCGCTTCTTCTTCGCCAATATAGTTTCCGTATTCATCCCAGTTATTCATCCAGTAACTTTGCTTACCGTAGCCAATCCTTACATTAGGCCCGAGAAAATACCTCCATTTCCCCTGGCCTGTCGGGTAAAAATTAATTCCTACCCCTGAATAAATCAGGTTTTTAACCCATTCATTGGAAGAATTGTAATAATCTGTATTATAGGCATACCCGAATCCAACCGGGATGACTATCCCTACTGTTCCTGAGGAAAGGATCCTTTCATAGGAAAGCGTAAAATCACCGTAAACCACGTCAAAAAGATGATATCCCAGAAGGTTCTTTGCAAAATTCGTGGACAGGTCTTGTTTTGCCATTTCAGCTTCACCATCTTTACTGACAAGCATCTCAAATTCACCGTTTTCGTAGGTGATCATGAGAATCTGCGACTTAGCGATCGTATACACCGGTCCTTCCAGGTTATTGAACTTTTTATACTGAATTTCTTTATCGCCGACCATAATGATCTTTGATTCCTCCCTGGAACCATCTTTTTTATAAATGATATCCTGGGCTGAGGAAGTGATAAGGAAGCCGAAGCAGAAAAGCAGGGAAAGTGTTAATATTTTTTTCATGATTAATTTATTTTGGTTTGACTTAATCATACAAAGATAATGCCGTGTTTAACCGCCGAAGTCGTCGAAAGCAATCATTTCAGGGGGAACGCCGTAATCATCGAGCATCTTAAGGACAGCCTGGTTCATCATCGGGGGACCGCAGAGATAATATTCGATCTCTTCCGGCTCAGGGTGTTGTTTGAGGTAATTATCGATGATTACCTGGTGGATAAAGCCGGTATAACCGTTCCAGTTATCTTCCTTTTTCGGTTCAGAGAGGGCGATATGGAATTTAAAATTCGGGGAATTCTTCTCGATATCTTTGAATTCATCGATATAAAACAACTCCCTCAATGACCTTCCACCGTACCAGAATGTGGCTTTACGATCGGTTTTCCTGGTCCTGAACTGGTCGAAAATGTGCGACCTCATCGGGGCCATCCCGGCGCCGCCTCCTATGAACATCATTTCCTTCCTTGTATCTTTAATGAAGAATTCGCCATAAGGACCTGAAATAGTTACTTTATCACCCGGTTTGCGGGAGAAAATAAATGAAGAACAGATTCCGGGATTGACGTTCATAAACCCTCCTGTTTTGCGGTCGAACGGAGGTGTAGCAATACGGATATTCAGCATGATGATATTGCTTTCAGCCGGGTGGTTAGCCATTGAGTATGCCCTGAAAATCGGTTCGGTATTCTTCATTTTCAGGTCCCACATCTTGAATTTGTCCCACTCATCACGGTATTCATCTTCAATTTGTATGTCTTTGCCGTAATCCACTTCGCATGCAGGCACATCGATCTGGATATATCCGCCGGATTTGAATTCGAGGTGCTCGCCTTCAGGAAGTTTCACTACAAATTCCTTGATAAAAGTGGCCACATTTCTGTTGGACACCACTTCACATACCCATTTTTTAATGCCAAAGATATGCGGATCGACATGGATTTTCAGGTCCTCCCTCACTTTCACCTGACATCCGAGGCGCCAGTGGTTATGCTGCTCTTTGCGCGTGAAGTAGCCGGTTTCGGTGGGCAGGATGCTTCCACCGCCTTCCAGCACCTGGCAGCGGCACATGGCGCAGGTACCCCCACCTCCACAAGCAGAAGGAAGGAATATCCCCGTATTGGCTAATGTAGTAAGCAGCGTGGAACCGGGGTCTACCTCAAGTTCCTTATCATCATTAATGTTGATTTTAACTTTACCCTGCGGGATCAGCTTCATACGCGCATAGATCAGAACGCCGACCAGAAGCATAATGATGACCAGAAAGACGACAATACTGACACCAATTACTAATCCTATATTCATAACGGATATCTTGAAAGAGGGTTTGACATTAAAGTTTAATACCTAAAAATGACATGAAGGCAAGGGCCATAAGACCTGTCAGGATAAACGATATTCCCAGTCCTCTCAAAGGCGCGGGAACGTTGGAATACCTGATCTTTTCCTTGATAGCGGCTATGCCGATAATGGCAATTGCCCAGCCTACCCCGGAGCCTACACCGAAAACAGTGGCATGCGCCAGGCTTGGGTACTCCCTCTCCTGCATAAAGAGCGAACCGCCTAAGATTGCGCAGTTCACAGCAATTAAAGGAAGGAATATACCCAATGAATTATATAGTGAAGGTGAAAATTTCTCAATGATCATTTCAACCAGCTGTGTCATAGAAGCGATAGTAGCTATGAACATCATGAAACTCAGAAAAGTGAGGTCCATTTCAGCGAATGATGGAGAAATCCAGGCCAGGGCGCCGGGTGACAACAGGTAATTCTGGATGATATAGTTCACCGGCACCGTGATCGTCTGTACGAAAACGACGGCAATCCCAAGTCCGACAGCAGTTTTAACCGTCTTCGAAACAGCCAGGTATGAGCACATACCCAGGAAGAAGGCGAAGACCATGTTATCGATAAAGATCGACTTAACAAAAAGATTTATATACTCTTGCATCTTGCGTCAGTTTTTAATGGTGAATCAGCTTTTATCGACGAGTGAAGGAGTGCGTGAACGCTGTATCCAGATGATCACCCCGACAAGGATAAGCGCCATGGGTGGAAGAATGATGAGGCCGTTATTTTTGTATCCCATCTCATAAAATGCTTGCGGCATTACCTGGAACCCCCATAAGGTACCCGATCCGAACAACTCCCTGACAAAACCCAGTGCAAGGAGTATCCAGCTATAACCCAGGCCATTACCGATACCATCGAGGAACGACTGCCAGGGCCTGTTAGCCATGGCAAACGCTTCGAGACGGCCCATCAGGATACAATTGGTGATGATCAGTCCTACGAAAACCGACAACTGCTTGCTTACATCATAGACGTAGGCCTTGAGCAACTGGTCAACTACAATAACCAGGGCGGCAACAACTGTCAGCTGAACAATGATCCTGATCCTTGGGGGGATACCGTTACGGATCACTGAAATGATCAGGTTTGAGAAGGCAGTCACAATCACCAGTGATAAAGCCATCACAAAAGCCGGCTTTAATTTGGCAGTAACCGCCAGGGCTGAACAAATCCCCAGCACCTGCACGGTGATGGGATTATCCACGTTCAGTGGATTGGTGATCAGTCGCCTGTTCTTTGCCGAAAAAAGGGATTCTTTTTCCTTCGTTTCCATCCTATATTCTTATTTTTTTTGTTTCTTAATATATTCCAGATAAATCGTCATGTTGGTCATGAGCATCTCCGACACCCCATTGCTGGTGATAGTCCCGCCGGAAATGGCATCAACGCCATGGATAAACTGCTCGGGGGTCATCACCTTCGACGCGGCTTTCATCACCTTTATTGAAGTGAATTTCCCGCTTTCATCGAAGATTTTCTTACCAATAAACTGTTCTTCAAACTCTGTGTTTTGAATTTCCGCACCAAGGCCAGGTGTTTCTTTATCATGTCCGAACATCGATCCGCCAACAGTGTTTAAATCTTCCTTCAGGGCAAGGTTTCCAAATATCTGTCCCCAAAGTCCCCTGCCCTGCATCGGGAATATGTAAAGCTTCGCCCCGTTTACATCTGCGATATACAACGGAAGGATAAAATCCTCGCCTTTGGTATGCTTGTAAAGCTCCTCCTTCAGGTTAATTTCAAATGGCCTGATCTCCCCCTTTTCAAGTTTCTGGTTTTTATAAACCCCAACCACATCACCTGTCGGTGAGAGGGCATCCTCCTCGATTATATATTTATCAAAAAGTTCGATGGCATTTTCGGCGGTGGCTTCGATATTTGCTGCGGCAAGGATATTCCTCATCTTTTCGATAGCTACATTTCTATCCTGCGCCGGCTTAAGGAACATTGCCACAGCCGACAGGACCGCTGCCACCAGGATAACCATGATGGCGGCGTATCGGAACACATATGAGTTAGTGTACATCTATTTTAAATTTATTCCGGTTCGACAAAAATCAGGCTTTGACAGGGTTAACTCGTTTCAGGCGTTTTCGGACATTGGCTTCCACAACGTAGTAGTCGATCAGCGGGGCAAAAACGTTCATGAGGAGTATGGCAAGCATTACGCCTTCCGGGTAAGCGGGATTAAACACCCTTATAAGGATGACCATAATACCGATCATTAACCCATAGATCCATTTTCCAAGGTTGGTCTGCGCGGCGCTCACAGGGTCGGTCGCCATAAAGACAACACCGAAGGCAAAACCTCCCATGATCAGGTGGATATGGGCAGGTATGGCTGTATATTCATTGAAGGATACCAGGTTCAGGAAATATCCGAAGCCAAGCGCCCCGATGACAGCCGCAAGCATGATCTTCCAGCTCCCGATGCCCGTTGCAATAAGTATTACTGCACCAATGAGGATGGCTACTACAGAAGTTTCGCCGATGGAACCGGGGATAAAGCCCAGGAACATATCGATAGGTGCCTGCATCTTGTTAAAATCGCCGGTAAGTGCATAACCCAGTGGTGTAGCGCCTGAAAAGGCGTCGGCTTTATCGGCTATCCATACTTTATCACCCGACATATCCTGAGGGTAAGCAAAGAACAGAAAAGCACGTGCCGTCAGGGCAGGATTCATCACATTCATGCCCGTACCACCGAAGACTTCCTTGCCGAATATAACGGCAAATGCCACAGCAATGGCAAGCATCCACAAGGGTATATCCGGCGGCATGACCAGCGGGATAAGCATCCCCGTTACCAGGAAACCCTCGTTGACTTCATGCCCGCGTGACTGGGCAAAAGCAAATTCGATACCCAGGCCGACAACGTAGGAAACTACAATGATCGGCAACACCTTTAAAAATCCAAAGCCGAACATCTGCCAGAAGCCGGCAACTTCACCATGGGAAAGATAATGCTGCAAGCCAACATTGTACATCCCAAATAATAAAGACGGGACCAGGGCGACGATCACAATGGTCATTGTCCTTTTCATATCGATGGCATCCCGTATATGGCTGCCGGTATGAGTCACCTTGTCCGGCACGAAAAGGAAACTTTCGAAAGCTTCAAATGTCGATTTGAGCTTCTCGTATTTCCCTCCCTTTTCAAACTGGGGTTTAACCTTGTCCAGGTAATTTCTGAGTGATTTCATCAGATTCTATATTCGATTAGTTCGATAATTCCAAATTCCAAATTCCAAATTCCTAGTTTCAGCTCATTTCTTTCCGCATAAGATCGAGTCCCCTCCTCACGATTTCCTGGATTTCAGTTTTTGACGTGTCAATGAATTCGCACAATGCGAAATCTTCTTCGTCCACCTCATAGATACCCAATTTTTCCATGGCATCGATATCATCGATCAGGATGGCTTTGATAAGCTGAAGCGGCAGGATATCCCAGCCAAACACTCTTTCAAACTGCCCGGTCATGACATAGGCACGTTCCCCACCGTTAAAATTTGTATCGAGGCGGTATTTTGCGGAAGGCTTCAGCCAGGAAAAATAGGAATGGGAAAAGCTGAATTTTTTCAAGCCAGGCAGGGCCCATCCAAAAAATTCGAAGTGGTCGCCTTCCGGGATAATTGTTATATGTGAATCGTAGAACCCAAGGAAACCGTGTTTATCAATGCTTTGCCCGGTAAGGACATTCCCGCTGATATAACGGTTATGGTCGCCGCTAAGGTTAGCTTTCACCATTTCATCAATGGATGAACCGATTTTAGTTTTAAAATAATGAGGCCGCTTTACTTCTGAACCGGTAAGTGCAACAAGCTGTGTGGCATCTACCTGTCCGTTCAGGAACAGGCGCCCGATGTGGAGTACTTCCTGCGGGCGGAGGTACCAGACGATATCGCCTTTATTGATCGGATCGATGAAAGCGATCTGTGTCCCGACGTTTCCAGCCGGGTGCTTACCAGAAAATTTGTTTATCTGTACCCCTTTGCAGTTGGTAAACACTTTTGAAGCAGCAAGGTCGCTGTTAATATTAAGGTGGACTTTGCCGTCGGTTAAGCGGGCAAGGGCATCAACCCCGGCCTGGAAAGCTTCGCCATTGCTATGGACTACGAGGTCATAATCCGGTGCAAGGGGGGCGGTATCAAAAGCAGAGATAAAGATCGCCTTAGGTTTCGCCGAGGGTTCAGCTATGATTGAATAGGGACGCTGGCGTATCATGGGCCAGGTGCCGCTTTCAAGCAATTTTTCGATGATCTCGTCGCGGGTGAGCTTGTTTGGATCGGCTTTACCGAAATCGACCGCTGAATCTTTACCATCCGATTCAATGACGATTTCGAGAAGTATCCTTTTTTCTCCTCTGCGTAACTCCTTAACCGTTCCGCTGATGGGCGATGTAAACCTGATCCGTTCCCTGTATTTATCGAAAAAAAGCGGGGTGCCGGCTTTCACCGGATCGCCTTCCTGGATAAGCAGCTTGGGAAATACCCCGACAAAATCGGTCGGCTTGATCGCACAGCATTTCGGATTGATTTCAGTAACGGTTTTTTCGGCTTCGCCAACCAGGTTGATCGTAAGCCCTTTCTTGATCTTGATGATGTCAGACATATTAAAAAACCTCAATGTATTTGGGCGTGCAATTTTACAAATTATTTGTTAATCTTTTAGCAGAAAGATTAAAGTTAGATAAATAATTAATTCATGATAAATCTTATTGATCTTTGCAGAAATTTATATGTTTCCTGATGAGAAATCCTCATTCAATAATCCTCATTTTCGGTATCATCCTGATTACAGGCTTCGTTAAAATTTATTCGCAGGATACTTACTACAACAGCGGTTTCATCCGGAACGACAATGCGGTTTACCGTGATAATATCCAGACAGTCCTGCTTTATAAATCCGGGTTCGAGCTTTCGCCTCCCATCATCCAGCTAAATTCCGGTGAAAAACTGACGCTTGCATTTGATGACCTCAATCCGGATTACCAGCAATACCGCTATACGATTATCCATTGTGACGCTTTCTGGAATAAATCGGAACTGCTTTATATTGAATATGTCGACGGTTTCCAGGATGACTTCATTGATGATTATAAATTCTCTTTTAACACAACGGTCCCTTATATAAATTACTTTCTTGAATTCCCTACCGAAGACCTGAAAATAAAAAAATCAGGCAATTATATTATAAAGGTATTCATTGATTCGGAAGATGAAGAAAATGTGGTGCTTACGAGAAGGTTCATGGTTTATGAACCGCAGGTAACTGTCCAGGGGAAGGTAGGCAATTCGGTCGACCTGGATCTTCGTTACACGCATCACCAGGTCAATTTCAAGATTTTACCGGGTAATTACCGGATTACCGACTCATACAGCGATATGCATGTTTTCGTAATGCAGAACGGCCGTTGGGACAATATCATTAAAAATGTCCAGCCGCGTATGATCCTCAGCACTGAGTTTGATTTCAGCGTGATAAGGGAACTGGCATTCCCTGCCGGCAACGAGTACAGGTACCTCGATATGAAAACGCTGAAGTACAATACCGACAGGATGCAGTCGCTGCAATACACTCAAAAAGGATATGAGGTTTATATCATGACGGATGTCCCGAGAAATAAGGGGAATTATTTTTATGAAGAGGACATTAACGGCCGCCGCCTAATTGCGGCGAATGATGCACGGGATCCCTACACAGAAGGCGATTACGCATGGGTCCATTTCCTGCTTCCATACAATTACCCGCTTGCAGAAGGGAACCTGTATGTTTTCGGCGCCTTATCCGACTGGCGTTTCAACGAATCCAACCTGATGCATTATAATTTCGATTTAAAGGCCTATGAAGCCAGCATTCTGCTAAAGCAGGGCTATTACAACTACGAGTATGCTTTCCTGGAAAATAATTCCCAGGTTGGCGATGTAAGCTATATCGAAGGCAGTTACTGGGAAACCCGGAACGAGTATTCTGTTTTTGTTTACCATCGCCAGCAGGGCGAGTCGTATGACAGGCTGGTCGGGGTGGGGTTTATGGAGGCAGTTGGGCAGTAAGTGGTTTTCGACCTCACCCCCTGACCCCCTCTCCAAATGGAGAGGGGGAAAAAGGAGTCGGCAGTCATGGAACATAGCTGTTCTCCGTAGGAGATCAAGTATTGTAGGTAGAATAAGAGCCAAACCCAAAGTCCCGTCAGGGACGACAGTCTAAGTAGTACCCTATAGGCGACTGTCCAACTGTCCAACTGTCCAACTGAAATCACTCATACCGCAGCGATTCGATCGGGTCGAGCTTAGAGGCTTTGTTAGCCGGGATAATGCCAGAGATGAGGGCGACGCCGAAGCAAAGGGTGACGCCCAGCAGGATCCAGAGCCAGGGCACGATGAAGCTGGTTTTCAATATCATCGACAGCACATTGCCAATAATGATCCCAAAAGTAATGCCGAGAAAACCGCCGATCTGGGCTATGACCACTGATTCGACGAGGAACTGGTTGCGGATGGTGCGCGGTGTTGCCCCCATGGCTTTGCGGATGCCGATCTCAAGGGTGCGTTCGGTCACTGAGACGAGCATGATGTTCATCAGGCCGATGGCGGCGCCGAGCAGGGTGATCAGCCCGATGAAAGTTGCAGCCATGGTGACGTACTTGATATTATCGGTGAGCATGACGGCCAGCTCGTCGCTGCGGGATATCTCAAAAGTCTGCTCCTGCCCCACCCTGTCGCCGCGGATGATACGGAAGAGCCCTGTGGCTTCGCCGATGCACTGGTCGCGTTGCAGGGGGTCGTAAGTGGCCACATCGATACCAAAGGAGCGGTCGGGCCGTGGGAAACATTGCGCAACATTGCTCAGCGGCAGCATGCACCTCCGGTCGCCGGAAAAGCCGATGCTCGAGCCTTTTTCTTTCAAAACCCCGATTACCTGGTACTTTCCGGGACCAATGGAAACGATTTTACCGATCGGGTCTTCGTTGGCTTTAAAGAGCAGTTTTTCCAGTTCACTGCCCAAAACCACCACATGCGCGCCATAATAGACTTCATTTTCGTTGAAGTTCCTCCCCTTCCCGATCTCAAGGCCGGCCGTAATGAGATAATTCTCATCCGTTCCCATGACGGCAACATTCGGGTTCGTCTTTTCGGATTTGTATTTCAGCGTCGCCGTGTGGGTCGCAAAGGTTGAGACGGAAACAAAGGAAGGAAAATCAAATTCTTCCTGGAAACGCATGGCCTGATCGTAGTCAATGCGTTTGTATAGCTTCGGGTCGTTGCTCCTGCCCCCCATCTGGATCATCATTTCGCGGTTGCGAATGGAAAAGGTGTTCGCCCCCATCATGGTAAAATTCTCATTGAGGAAGAACTTGATCGATTCAATAGCCGTGAGGATGCCAACCAAAGCCATGATCCCGAAGGCGATGATCGAAACGGTAAGGATCGTTCGCAGCATATGGCTGCGGATCGATTCGACGGAGATGCGGATATTTTCGCGGACGAGCAGTTTCATGAGTTCAAAGATAATTGTTTTAGTGGTGGGGTGGTGAAGTGGTGAAGTGGTGAAGTGGTGAAGTGGTGAAGTGGTGGGGTGGTGGAGTGGTGGGGTTTTGAGGTTTTGAGGTTTTGGGGTTTTGAATTTATTTGGTATTTGGTGCTTGGTATTTGGTGCTTCTCAGGCAGTTGGTGCTTTTCATCAAGCGATATAATCCACTGCCAGCTCTGAGCAGAAAAGGAAGTTTGTCGACCTCAAGCCTCTGGTAGATACATTCCCTGGAGCCGAAGCTTTTATAGAATCGGGCAAGGTCGGGATCGTTGGAGCCGTCGAAATCAAAAGTAAGGTGCTGGCCGGCATGGGATTGGATAAAGCTGTCAATAAGAAAAGGCATGGCACCGTGCTTACGGCCTTCATCGCATAAGCCGGAGAAAAGGAAAATGGCTTTATTGTTGACCCTGATGAAAAATGCCCCCGCTACCAGCTGGTTTTGCGTATCGTAAACGCCCTGGATGTTCGCAAATCCTTTATACATGCAGGTATATGCGATCCGCTTGATCCGGATGTAATCCCTGTCCTGCAGATGGCTGATATCTTTGCCTCGGTTCACCCGGAACAGATCAATGATATCATCTGGCTTGATGTTTTCAGAAAGGGTAAGGCCGGCTTTCTCCGCTTTCTTTATATTCCGCACCAGGTTCTCCGAATAGCCTTTCCGAATTTTATCATAATCATGGATCAGGTCGAGCTCGTGGTTGAGCTGGGGAATCAGTTTGTATTTGCCGGCTTCAGCCTTATTCAGCGTATTCAGGTTTATAGCGATTTGTTTAAATGCCGGAGGAATAGCTTTAATAAATTCCGACAAAGACCCGCTATCCAGTTTTGTGGTGGAATAGAGTCCGAGCTGCTGGGTGAAGAAAGGCTGGTAGATCCAAGAGATCCCAAATTTCTTTTTAAAAACCAGCGGAAAAACGCGCTCGTAATCATTCTCGACCAGGGCATCCCAATGCTCACCCACAATATCGAGAAACCAGGAATAGCCATATAGGTTCCCGTTGAATGCCTTGCTGATGCAGGAATTCCATTTTTCATCCTCGATATGCTTTCTTTCGATATACCTGATCACGCTTTTGAGTTTTTATATTTTTCAAGGATTGTAACAAGTACTTCCTGCCATCCTTTATACTGGTCCTTTTCTGATAATGAATAATTATGCCAGATGCCGATGGCTTCACCCCCGAATTTCTCTACCTGGCCGACAAGGCTCTGTATTTCCAGGATGGCTTCATGCGGCTGGATTTTCAAATGATCGATCATGGCTGAATCCATGAAGATGAACGGATGCAGCCTTAAGCCCGTGCATTCTTCCTTTTCGAGGTCGTAAAAATAAAACGGTGTACAGGTGGATGCCCGGAACCCGTTCAGTGACGAATATCCTAATGAATAATCATCCGTAATGCCCTGTGCAACAAGCAAACGGTAAGATTCAGGAAACTTCAGCCTGAGAAAATGGAAACGATTATTTGTAACCGGCTTCTCTAAAATTTCCCCCAGTCTCCTTTTTTCCTCTTCAAACAGCCCGGGTCGAAGATGCGAGCGATACGAAGGATGTATCCCAAGCTCCGCAGCAAGACTTAATTTTTTAAGCAGTTTTCTGAACCGTTCACTTTTATAAGAAGTGTTTCGGTCGTACCTGCTGAAATCACCCAGTAAAACAAAATAAAGAAGCTGATAACCGTATTTTTCAGCTAATTCAAGATGAAGGCTGAAATTGTCGTAAGGATCTGTGTTTTTATTACACAATACCGATATTCTTTCTATAACCTGGCCAATTTCAACCTTTAAAAGCAACTTTACCCAGGCAGCTATCGCCCTGGTTAAACCTTTTCCGAGATGGGCAAAAGCGATGTCAATATCGAAGGAAGGGATGAAACGGAAAGTCTTTCCGATAAATTCAAGTTCCGGAAAATCAGCCTTAAGCAAGGCATTAAGCTCATTTACAACGGCATCTACGAGTGGTATCCGGAGAAAATTTCCTTTAAAGCCAAGACTGAGTTCGGGCCTGAACCGGCCATGTTCATCAGGTTCAAAGGGAAGATATTCCTCGTAGCGGGTAATCAGGTAAAATGAAAGGGCGAAAGGATCGAAAGGCAGCACCGACGGGCCTTCTACCTGGAAAAATACCGGTAATCCGTTCCACATGCTTAATTTAATCTGCTGAACATTGACCCCTTTTTCATTAAGGATGGGATGAGGCCTGAAATTCAAAACGCCCGGGAAGCCGTCAGCCGAATAACTGAATTTCGGTCCATCAAAAGATGCAAATTCCTCAGCATCAGTGGTCAGCTCGAAAGCTGAGCCCAGTATATCCCCGAATATGAATCCGAAGATAAACCGGTGCCGTGGGCTGATATGGTCACAATAAACCCGGATCATGGCTGATTTTATCGGCTAAGGTATGAATCCCGAATGCAGCAAGGCTTGATTTGGCCTTTTCACGAAGGAAAAGGTCGAAACTGAACCTCGCCAGGTTCTTCGCATGATTTCTCTCAATATCTTCTTTAATCACAGGATAAGCAGCCTGCAAATCCACAAGCGTAAAAGCGATCTTGTTGATCAGCATCTTTTCAGCAACCTCCCTTTCAAACAAAATTCTTTCCAGACCCGAAAGATCCATTGTCCATCCCGGTTTTTTAGCATAAAGG
>CAYJNJ010000064.1:0-27374 GCA_964371595.1 uncultured Bacteroidales bacterium
GAACATAAGTTATTAACAATCAAAGTGTTAATAATTGTTAAGGATCAACTAATTACCCCCCCCTTTTCCTCACGAATTTTGTTCGATGTTTATTTTATTGCTAACTTGCAGATAAAACCCTAGATGGTTGTGCTTTAGTTCATATATTATGATTTTTACTGAAGAATTTATCGCCAAAATTAAAAAGCCGAGCAAATCATTTGAACGGAAGTATATTAATTTCTTAAGCACTGAACCTGATCTTTTACACCTAAGAAAAAAAATAGATCAAATTCTCACCAAATATCCAGAAGATAAAAGGACAAAACTAATCAAGGACATAAAGAATGAAAATGATTCTATTTGCTTTTCCGCATTGTCTGAACTTTTTGTATTTGAAGTTCTTTGTAACAACTTTGAAAAGGTTGAAGTGCAAATACCACTCCCAAATTTAAATAATTTAACACCTGATTTTTGGGTGGACGATTCTTTAGCAATTGAGGTCGCTACAATTTTTAATATTGTTGATCCTTTTGAAAATGAAATATATGAAGCGTTCAATCAAGTAAGAACAAATTTTAAAACCATTATTTATGAAATAAATAATGCTTCCCACAATCAGCCTAAATTATCCGAGATTAAAAATGAATTTATAAAATTATTGAATATCAATTCCGAACTACAAATTGGTAATATTATTGATTATAAGATTATTACTAAAAATAACATTTCAATCATTGGTAAATTATTCAAATCAAAAGATAAGAACAACACAGTAGCCGGGACTTCCATGAAGTTTGATTTTAGTGAAGTACAAACTATCTTATATCAAAAGAGAATTAGTGGGCGAATACGAGAAAAACTTTTAAAATATGGAAAATTGACACACCAAGGAATCCCTTTGATCGTAGTCATCTATGATAAAACTGATCTTTACTTTGATACGTTTTGGAACGATCTTCTTTCTAACGGACCTAAAAGGATTTTCAATCCAAGATTTAACACAAGCCTTACTGCTTTGTTGATAAAAGATTACGATACTGGATATGATTACAAATTAGCAAAAAATCCATATGCAAGGGTAAAACTTGGAGGTTTAGAAGATAAAATTCAAAAAGCTTTTGGTACAAGAGAATTAAAATGAACCAAAGCTTAATAAATAAGTCATCGTGTGACGCAATCCAACCCCGCCCTGGCGAACATCCTGTAGTCTATGACCTGATCTATTGATACGGGAAAAAGAAGTGTCTGGATTCTGTTGTATCCTTGCATAAATTTCATACAATAAATATACGGAAACCCTTGGAAAATAAAGCATAAGAAGCAGTTGACTTATTCAGTATTATTTGTTAATATTGAAGGTTTTTAGACAGATTGGCGTTAGCAACAAAATTAAAACCAATAAACACACATTATGAAAAAACTATTTTTCATTGTCTTCGTGACAATTACTTCATTATCGACTTATGGACAAGGTGCTCCTGAAGATTTACTTAGCACCTTCTTTGACGAGTACACAAGGAATCCAAGTAAAGCTGTAGAGGACATTTATGCCACAAACCCTTGGTCGACAAGAATAAGAGATGGAATTGAATCGCTTAAAAAAGAAGTAAATAGCTATAACTTAGACTATATGGGTAAATATTATGGGCATGAGCTCATTACCAAAAAACAATTTTCAGAAAGTTTTGTACTCATTTCTTATATGATGAAATATGACCGACAACCAATAAGATTTACGTTTAAACTCTACAAACCAGATGATAAATGGACTTTATTATCATTTGATATCGACAGTAATCTGGATGATGAAATTGGAGAAGCAGCTAAACTATACTTTCTAAATCTTGAGAATGACAAATAATTTTGTTGCTAAAAAATAAGGCTTCGAGTGGTGCAGCCCATCCCTGATAAATCGAGGCAAACTATGAAGTCTAAGTTGCACAGCCAGTTTTCGCCCTGGCGAATATCCTGTAGCCTATGACCTGATCTATTGATAAGGGAAAAAGAAGCGTCTGGATTCTGTCGTATCCTTGCATAAAAGTCATACAATAAATATACGGAAACCCCTGGAAAATAAAGCATAAGAAGCAGTTGACTTATTCAGTATTATTTGTTAATATTGAAGGTTTTTAGACAGACTGGCGTCAGATAACATTTTTTAGTGTACAAAGAATGGCAAAATGCCCAAATTGTGATACGAATCTACCCATATTTAAGGTACTGTTCTTATCACGAATAAACAACCAGCTTAGATGCAAAGCTTGTAATAAGATAATTGAAGCTGACAAATCATTTTTAGGTATAATCGGTGCAATTGGAGGTGGAGCTTCAAGCTTTTTTATAATATGGAACAAAGAAGTTTTTAGGAATAACCCACATTCATTATTTTTTGGATTTATTTGTTCTGTAATTATTATAATCCTTGTTGGGTTCGTCCATTTAAAAAAAGTCCGGTTGATCATTTCAAAAGAACAAGATGTTGTGTTAGAAGAGGATATTATAATAAAGGAGGAGCCTAAAAAACCTCCATTACCTAAAAATGCGACTAATATCGACTATCTAAAACACAAGTACTATAATTTATCGGACAAGGAACTGGAAGATATTTCTTGTGACTTAATAATGACAGAGGATGCCCACAAAGCATCGAAGGAATTGTTAGAGGAAAGGAAAAAAGTTACCTGACAGCAAGCGCATTGCCCTGGCCGGTGCAAAAATAATTACGCAATTCGGCATTTTCGATTTAAATTCATAATTTGAAAATGAAATCGAAAGTCGACAGTTTCGAATGCCGAATCGTGTAATTTTCAGGTCCGGGGCGCTGTACGCGAACGTTGGTAGCTATTAAAAAAGACAAACGAAGACAGATGTACAAAGGATTTAAAATAGTGAGTATTGTCATTGCGACAATTTCGATTTTGACAAATGTTCTTTTAATCCTTGCGGCAATCCCTGAAGCAATAGACAATCAAACATTGACTGGGGGAGGAAGAGCACAATCCGAATTCTTCACAATGCCCTTACTGTTCGTTGGTGGAGGTTTTGCAATTATTTGTTTGGGACTTTTAATATCAAATTCTGTAACTGACATTGTTCGATCTTTAAAGAAAGCAGACATGTACCATCGTAACATATTGACATATTGTCTACTTGTGATTGCAATCCTGCTTCCCTATTTTGGAACTTCTGGATTAATTGATCTGATGTACTCTGGATGGAAATAAAAAATAGAAAATAAAAAGCGGTTGCTAATAATAAAAAAGCTTCGTATAGCACAGCCCAATATAAAGCTTTTTTAGTGCAAACAACCATGCTCATTCGGTTTGGGGCAATTTAAATCGGTAAAGAATACCAGAGCGGCGCGGCATGCAGGCAGCTTGCTAATAATACTGTCCTTGGTTGCCGCGCCGCTCTTCTTTTTTTTTCGTTTGCGCCGTCATTCCCACGCAAGTGGGAATCTGTCAGCCTGCCGCGCCGCCATCATTCCGACGAAGGAGGGAACCGCCGGCCGCCGACCCTCAGGTTTGTTTTGGGAATTGTTTTATTTAAATGCAATGAGATGCAAATCTTTATTAACAACATCGATAAAGTAGAAATTTTCTTTTAATTTTATTCTCAAATCATTAACCGCCATTTCATTAGCCAATATCTTTACCTTTTCCGATGATATTTATTGAATATCCCGGCAAAGAACTTGCAAAATCAATCGACATAAAACCTATAGATGGACATCCAATGAGACACATTTTGATTTTGCTTAATCTACTTGTCCTGAGTCATTTATACGGGCAGGATACGATCAGGTTGTTGACTTTGCAAGAACTTGAAAGGGAAAAAATATATATTACAGTTGTAAGTGCGCTTTCGGATTATCAGGATGGGATACCAGTTTATCGATTATACCTGGCAAATCAAGGTTATAGAAAACTACCACCGGAAATCTTATTAATAAAGACACTTCAGGAATTGAATTTATCCTGGAATGAATTGTCAGGAATACCACCGGAGATTGAGAAGTTGGATTATTTGCAGTCCCTGAATTTAGTCTGGAATGATTTTTCAAAGTTTCCATCCGGGATTTGTAACCTTAAAAACCTTCGATTTCTAAATCTCCCTGGTAATGGGAAAATTGAAATACCCGCTTGTTTATGTGAATTGAAGCGTCTCAGGCATCTTGTACTGACTGATTATGATTTTAAAGTTTTTCCACTTGAATTAACACAACTGGATTCTGTGGAAGTATTAGTCTTAAGTGATTGCAATATAAATTATCTGCCTGACGAACTATTTGGATTGGCAAACCTCAGACAGCTGATTCTGTCAAATAACAGGTTAAAGGAATTGCCTCTAACGATAAATAGTGCGAAAAGCCTTGAATATCTTGACTTGAGACAAAACAGGCTGACTGGAAAACTAAACCGGGAATATCTTTCAAAAACTGAAATTCATGAGCTGATCACCACCCTTCAAACAATAAAAAAATGAACAAATCCATTTTAGGACTATTCCTGTTTTTTATTACCAGTTCCTCATTCTCACAGGACCCGGTTTTTTTTGAACAACAGGGAGATACTGTAATATTTTATGTAAGTTGTAATGGCAGTCTGACTTATAAAGACCATGCCACATATATAAGAAAAGGATTTTTTGATGAAGAAAGATTGACGTTGAAGGGGAATGTGACTGATTACTATATTCAAGGCGGAACGATTGCTTTAAAAGCATTTTATCAAAATGGATTTTATGAAGGACCTGTAACCAATTATTATAAAACCGGAATTATCAAAGAAACGGGCAACTTCAAAAATAATATCAGAGATAGTATATGGACCTTTTACTGTAAGAATCAAGTGATTGAAAAGAAGATTTATTATTGCCATCCTCAGCAAAAGTTAATAGAGCATTATGATAAGAAGGGAGAGCCAGTATTTCTTGATGGAAATGGAATATATAAAGGATCTTGTAACAAAGATTATTTTACGTGCGATCAAAATCGAATAGAAGGAGAATTAAAAGATGGCCTGATGGTTGGCCGGTGGACAATCAATCTGGGTACTAGTGTTTCAACCGAGGTATTTGAAAACGGCAAGTTTATTAGAGGACATGAAACGCCATATAATCGCACCTATGAAGATGCTGCGTTGATTAATCCTGCAGGTTTTCCTTATTATGAAAACATTACTTTGTTGGATTATATAATTGCCTGGAAGAAAGATGGTTATTATTGGCCTACCTATAATAAACATAGTTTTGAAAAGGGATTTCTATCTGGTTTGGAAGAAAAAATCAATGATAGTATTATTACAGGCAATTTCTTTTATGCTTTGCTTGAATTTCAGCTTGTTGATGGCGTGATCAATCCGGAAAGTTTTAATTCAATCACAAATAACCAGCAAACAGTCGAATCACTTAAAAAACTGATTCTTTCATTGGATAAATGGGATAAATCAGAAGACAAGGTTACTTTTATGATATATCTTCCGGTTTTCTGGGAGAACGGATTGATTTATTTAAAACGAGATGACATTACACGATTTAACTAGCAAGTTTTGTTGCCATGAATTGTTTAACCCCTCCGGGGTATTTTGTTTTTCTCTGCAACCCGCCGGCTACAATACTAAATGCCCTACGGGCAAGGCGAGGGAAGTAATGATTTAGCGATTTGGCGATTTGACGATTAGGCGATGTGGCGATGTGACGAAGAAGCGCAATAAGTCAAAATCACCGCCCGAAAGCTAAAGACCAATGACCAATGACCAGACTAATGACCGCTGACCGCCGACCGCCGACTGCCGACTACTTATACGCTTGTATCCCCGTAGCCGCCTCGCCCGTTATCAGCAGGTGGATATCATGGGTACCTTCGTAGGTAATGACCGATTCGAGGTTCATCATATGACGCATCATCGGGAAATCATTGGTGATGCCCATTGCGCCGAGGATCTGCCTCATTTCGCGGGCTGTCGTCAACGCCATGTTCACATTATTTCTCTTTGCCATGGAAATTTGCGCGGCTGTAACCCTGCCTTCATTCTTTAAAACCCCGCACCTCCAGATAAGGAGCTGTGCTTTGGTGATCTCTGTGAGGGCTTCGGCGATTTTCTTCTGCTGGAGCTGGAATGCTGCGATCGGCTTGCCGAATTGCTTTCTTTCGAGTGCATACCTTACGGCAACATCATAACAATCCATGGCTGCACCGACTGCACCCCAGGCGATACCGTAACGGGCTGAATTCAGGCAGCTCAGCGGGCCTTTCAGTCCTTTAACGCCGGGAAGTATCCTGTCTTTTTCAACAACAACATCTTCCATAACGATCTCACCCGTTACCGAAGCCCTGAGCGACCATTTGCCGTGGGTTTCAGGCGCAGTGAGGCCTTTCATGCCTTTATCGAGGATCATCCCCCTTATTACATTCTGGTCATCTTTAGCCCAGACAATGAAAACATCGGCAATAGATGAATTGGTGATCCACATTTTAGCGCCGTTAAGCAGGTAATGATCGCCCATATCCTTTATCCTGGTGATCATGCTTCCGGGGTCCGATCCGTGGTTAGGCTCAGTTAAGCCAAAACAGCCGATAAGCTCGCCTGCTGCCAGCCTGGGTAAATATTTTCTTTTTTGTTCTTCGGATCCGTAACTGAAAATAGGATACATCACCAATGAAGTTTGCACGGAAGCCATCGAACGCACGCCCGAGTCGCCACGCTCCAGTTCCTGCATGATCAGTCCGTAGGAAATGTGATCAAGCCCGGCGCCACCGTATTCTTCCGGGATAAAAGGGCCAAAAAGGCCGTTTTCGCCCATCTCTTTGATCAGTTGCAACGGGAATATCGCTTTTTCATAATATTCCTCAATAACAGGTTTAACTGCGCGGTCAACCCAGTCACGGGCGGCCTGGCGAACTATTTTATGCTCATCATTATACAGGTCATCTACCAGGTAGTGATCAGGAGGATTGTAAAGGCTTGCTGACATAGTCGTGTTTTTTAATTTGGGGCAAAAGTAGTAAGATTTCTTTTAATTGTTAATTTATTAACAGAAAATAATAAATGGGCAGTTTTTGCTTCACCATGGGGTATAACTTTTATATCTTTGACGCGCTTTTTAGTCCCGCAAAAGTCGGGAAAAATGATGATGATGAAAGAAAAAGAAATAATTTTTACCGATAGCTCCAGGCTGATCACCGAATCGCTGGTCAGGGCCGGAGCCGATGTTTTTATCGGGTACCCGATCACCCCGGCAAACCTGCTATATGCATACAGCGAAAAGCGGTTCCCGACATTTTTCGCCGCCCCGGACGAAATTACTACCCTGCAATGGATGAGCGGGTTTGCCGTCACCGGCCACCTGCCTGTGACCGCTACCTCATTTCCCGGTTATGCCCTCATGATCGAGTCCATTAACATGGCCTACATGATGGAACTGCCGATGGTGATCGTCCTGATCCAGCGCCTCGGACCAGCCACCGGTACAGCCACCTGCGGCGCCCAGGGCGACCTCAACGTGGTATATGGCACCCTTTCCGGCGGGTTCCCCTTGCCCTGCATCAGCGTCAGCACCATGCAGGATTGCTGGGACCTCCCCCCCAAAGCCCTGCAAATGGCCGTAGAGCTAAGGACACCGGTCGTTTTGCTTACTTCCAAGGAAGAAGTGATGACCTACCGGAGCTTCGATATGGCAAATCTTAGTGAAGTGGCCCCGGTGAAACGGCTTGCATACTCAGGCAAGGAAACCTATCTTCCTTATTTGCCTATGGAAAACCTGGTCCCGGAATTTCTGCCGGTTACCGAAAACAAGCACCAGGTAAGGTATACGGCTTCGACACACGATAAAACTGGCATCATCCAGAATACAACCCCCGATGCACTGGCCAATTCCGCCAGGCTTTCTAAAAAGATCCATGCCAACCTCGATGATTACCTTTTTTACGACCTCGACCGCCAGGAAGGGGCCAAAACACTGCTCATTACTTATGGCATTACGACCCAGGCAGCTGCAGACGCCGTCAAGGCGTACCGTGCAGATGGGAAAAAAGCGTCATTGCTGGTCATGAAGACCCTCAGCCCCCTATCGCAGAAATATTATGACATCTGTAAACAATACGATAATGTGGTTGTCGCCGAAGAAAACCTGGAGGGTGAACTGAGGAGGATCATGTTCGGCCAATTTACCCCGGAAAATATTACAGGGGTCAATAAGATCGGCCAGATGATTGAACCAGGTGAAATACTTAAAGCATTAGAAAATCATGAGTGAGACATTCATAAACGATCACGGTTTGCCGTTCTGCAAAGGTTGCGGGCATTCCACCATCGCCAACAATACCGAGAAAGCGCTGACAAAGCTGGGCTTGAATCCACTGGACGTCATCCTTGTTACCGACATCGGCTGCCACGGCATCATCGATAAATCCTTCAATACGCATACCGTTCACGGGTTGCACGGAAGATCAGTCGCTCTTGGCTCAGGCGTTTCAGCAGGCCTGATGAATCCCGGGAAGAAAGTCATCGTATTCCTTGGCGACGGCGGCGCCACCATCGGCATGCAGCACATCATCGATGCGGCCCACAACGGCTATAACATGACCGTGGTGATCCACAACAATATGCTTTATGGCATGACCGGCGGGCAGCCCAGCGAATACACCCCGATGGGTTTCAAAACCCCTACCAAGCCAGGCGGATCGACAAAATATTCCTATGATATCTGCAAGATCGTTGCAGCAGCAGGCGCTCCTTACGTCAGAAGGGTGCTTGGCATCGGCGATATTTCGGATGCGCTGGCCGAAGCCTTTGGCAGGCCCGGATTTTCACTTGTCGAAGTGATGGAGATCTGCCCCAGCTACGGCGTCAAATCCAACCCCGAAATGAAACTCTCGAAAGTGGTGGAGAATGCCGGGCTTGCGACGACAATCCTTGCAGATAACCCTGCTGAACCCTATACTACCAACCTTCGCGAAGGGCTGCCCCCGCTGTTTTCCTCTAATAACGTCATTCCCGCGGAAGCAGGAAATTCCCTGCACGGAGAATTAAGGGTGATGTTTTGCGGATCTGCCGGTGAAGGCACCCAGGTAGCCGCTGAATTGCTTGCCATGGCCGGCATCCGCGCCGGGCTGCAGGTTACTAAAAAGGGCAGTTACCCGGTTACCGTCGGAGTAGGCTTTTCAAGTTCTGAAGTCATCCTTTCCCCTGAAAATATCAATTATACCGGAACCATGGCACCTGATTTCATGATAGTGACTTCGCAGGAAGGACTGGACTACGGCCGTAAAGCAGCAGGCAGGATGAAATCGGGGAAGATCTTCCTCGATGCAAGCCTCGAACCTCCCGTTACAGGCGCTGAGATCGTCAGCTTCCCGTTCCGTGAAAAGGTCGGCGGACGCAATGCCTCCTTCATGGGACTGTTTTATTTTGTCAATGCCTCAGGATCATTTCCTCTGCAGGTCATGGTCAATACCTTTAACGACAGCAAGCTCTCAAAAAAGATCAACCCCGAGCAGTTCCTACAATTATTATAACCTATTCCCCTATATACCCCCTCTCCATTTGGAGAGGGGGCCAGGGGGTGAGGCCCATCCGTAAACCGAAACCGGTTAATCATAAACCCGAGACAACGGTTGTAATTTCTTATTTAATACATTTGAAAATAGTTTGAACCGACGGATTTACCCGTCGGAGCAGTAACCCCCATCCCGGCCTTCCCCCAAACGGGGGAAGGAGATGCCGGAACCGACGGGTATATTCGTCGGAAGAAAACATTGAACCGACGGATTTACCCGTCGGAAGAGAAAAATCAAATCTATCAATATGACCTATACTAAACTATTAAACCAGGCGCTAAAAGGGACAATCCTTTTGCTGGTGCTTTCTATGAGCATTTCAACTGCCTTTGCTGACAAAGACAAGGAGAAAAAGGAAAAAGACAAAAAAGATGCTGCACGGCAGGTGACAGATACCCTCAGGGGCATTGACCTCGCCGGGTTGAGCTTCCGCAGCATCGGACCTGCGCTCACCTCCGGCCGTATTGCTGATTTTGCCGTGAATCCCTGCAACCACAGCGAATATTACGTTGCCGTAGCCAGTGGCCATATATGGAAAACTGTGAATAGCGGGAATACTTTCGAGCCGGTTTTCGACAACTACGGCGCTTATGCCATCGGTTGCCTCGCAATGGACCCGGTAAATCATAATGTCGTTTGGGCCGGGACCGGTGAGAATAACCACCAGCGCGCCCTGGGGTACGGTGATGGAGTTTACAGGACCACTGACGGGGGGAAGTCATGGACGAATATGGGACTGAAGGATTCGCGGCAGATCGGGATGATCGCCATCAACCCGGATAACACCGATATCGTTTTCGTTGCTGCCGAAGGTTCTGTCTGGGGGCCCGGGGGCGAACGTGGTCTTTACCGTACCAAAAACGGTGGCAAATCCTGGGAAAAAGTGCTGAATATCAGCGAAAATACCGGCGTGAACAATGTCATTATCCACCCGGAAAATCACAATATCATGTTTGCCACCTCCGAGCAGCGGCGCAGGCATATTCATACCAAGATAGGCGGGGGGCCGGAAACGGCGATCTATAAAAGTACCGATGGCGGGACCTCATGGAATAAGCTGAGTTCAGGTCTTCCGGGAAGCGATATGGGTGGCATCGGCATTGCCGTTTCGCCTGTTAAACCCAATATTATTTACGCGATCATCGAAGCTGCCGGCAATGATGGCGGTTTTTACCGTTCTACGGATTATGGCGAGTCATGGTCGAAGATGAGCGACCATACCGCACAGGGCCAGTATTATAATGAGATTTACTGTGACCCTGAAGATGCGGACAAAGTATACTCCGTGGAAACCGTTTCGGGCATGACTGAAGATGGAGGAAAAACCTGGAAGTCACTGGGCCTCAATGGTCGCCATGTCGACGACCATGCACTCTGGATCGATCCCGAAGACACACGGCATTTCCTCATCGGCGGTGATGGAGGTGTTTATGAGACCTATGATGAAGGAGACCATTATTTCTTCAAGACAAATCTTCCTGTAACCCAATTCTACCGGGTAAATGTTGATAACACCGAGCCTTTCTACTGGATTTACGGCGGTACGCAGGACAATAACAGTCTCGGCGGACCAAGCAGGAACATCTGCAGCAATGGGGTACAGACCTATGAATGGATCACTACACTCGGCGGAGACGGCTTCTTCCAGGCCATCGAACCCGGTAACACCGATATCGTTTATTCGGCCTACCAGTATGGAAATATTTACCGTTTCGATAAAAAAAGCCGCGAAGCCGTTAAGATCCGCCCTGAGCCGATTAAAGGCGAAGAAACCTACAAGTGGAACTGGAACGCGCCATTCATCCTGAGCCCGCATTCTCCGACAAGGCTGTACATGGGAGCCAACAAGGTATTCCGCAGCGACGACCGCGGCCAGACATGGAAAGTCATCAGCGGCGACCTCACCACGCAAACCGACCGCAATACCTGGCCTGTTATGGACCGCTTCTGGGGCATTGATGCGGTGGCGAAAGACGTTTCAACTTCACCATTCGGTACGGTCATTTCCCTGGCCGAATCCCCGGTTAAGGAAGACCTGGTTTATGCAGGGACAGATGACGGGGTCATCCAGGTTACTGAAGATGCAGGCAATACCTGGACGAAGGTGACGAAATTTCCCGGCGTTCCTGAATATACTTTCGTAAGCGATATTCTTCCCGACCGGTTTAATGAGAATGTCGTTTATGCTTCTTTCGATAATATCCAGCGTGATGATTTCAAGCCTTATCTTTTAAAAAGCAACGATAAAGGAAAGAACTGGACTTCAATCGCCTCCAACCTGCCGGTTAATCATACGGTACTGACTATTGCGCAGGATTTTAAAGATCCTGAAATGCTGTTTGTCGGAACAGAATTTGGTGTATTTGTCACCCTCGACGGGGGAAAGATCTGGAACCAGATTACAGGTAACATCCCCACGGTTAAGGTACCCGATATCACAATCCAGGAAAGGGAATGCGACCTTGTAGTGGCTACTTTCGGCCGCGGGTTCTATATCCTCGATGATTATTCCCCCCTTCGCCAGCTAAAGAAGGAAACCCGTGAAAAAGAGGCTTTCATTTTCCCGGTTAAGGACGCCCTCATGTATGTTGAAGATGGTGGCCGCTACGGGCAGGGATCCAACTTCTACTACGCCCCGAACCCGGCTTTTGGCGCGACATTTACATACTACCTGAAAGAAATCCCGAAGACAATGAAGGAATTTCGGATGGAAAAGGAAGAAGAGCTTGTGAAAAACAAAAAGCCCATCCCGATCCCGACACTCGAAGAGCAAAGGATAGAAGCGAACCAGCTTCCGCCTTACCTGCTTTTTAGTATTTATGACAACCAGGGAAAGCTCGTCAGGGAGCTGTCTGCCAGGCCGTCGAAAGGGACTTCGCGTATCACCTGGGACCTCAGGTACAACCATACTTTCGGTATAGGACTTAACGGAGAGAAGTTCGATCCCTTCTCAACCGGCGACGGTGCATTCTTTGCGCTTCCCGGTACCTACACGGTTTCTATGGCGATGGTGTTCAACGGCGAGGAGAAAGTTCTTGCAGGACCTATTGAATTCATTGTGAAAGCACTTGAAAACAATACCCTTCCCACACCTGACCGAACCGAACTCGTAGCCTTCCAGGCTAAAGTGATGGAACTTGTTGATGTGGTGAATGGGGCAGATGAGGTAGCCAAAGATCTGATGAAGAGGGTGCAATACGCCAAACAAGGCATCCAGAACACTCCGCAGGCTCCTTACAGCCTGATGGCGGAAGCTGTCAGACTGGAGAAGCAGCTCGATGATATTTTATGGGCGATGAACGGCGAAGTGCCAAAAGCCAGCGACGAAGAGAACCGTCCGGCGCCGCCTCCGATCCAGATGAGGCTTGGGGCTATTTTAAGCGCTTCCTTCGGAAATACATCCGCACCAACGCAAACGCAGAGGGACCAGTATGCACTGCTTGAAGAAGAGCTGCCGCCGGTGCTGGCACAGCTGAAACAGATCGCAGAGGTTGATATCAGGGCGCTGGAAAGCGAAATGGATAGGCTCGGCGTTCCCTGGACCCCCGGCCGTATCCCGGAGTGGAAGAAATAATTGATTGGGATTTTTTATAATTTCGCAAAGTTACGCAGAGATATCGCAAAGTTTCACAAAGAGTCCTCTGCGTGACCCTGCGAAATCTCTGCGTAACTTCGCGAAATTTAAACATCATGAAGAACCTTCCCTTTGTTATTATTTCGGTTTGTATTGTCTTGGCAGTGGTCGGAATTTCATTATTAGCAATAAAAGCTGATAAAGAAGGGATTAAGGCGCCAAACGACTATTTCCTCCTCCAGCGCTCTTTTCCTTACCCGGAAATAAATTATGAGGCGCGAAATATCGCTTTTGACCAATCCCGCAATATTCCTATTGAATCCGGCGTCCGTGGGGAAGGCTGGGTCCTGGAAGGCCCGTATAATATTGGCGGAAGGATTTCTGCGGTTGCCATGACCTCCACGGCCCCGATTGCAATATATGCCGGTGCTGCTTCCGGAGGTATTTTCAAATCGGTTGATGCAGGTGAATCATGGGTCCCGGTCTTTGAAGATGCCCTCAGCCTTTCAATTGGCGACATCGCTGTAGCCCCGTCAGATCCTGAAATCATCTGGGTTGGCACCGGGGAAGCCAATGCCGGCGGCGGTTCTATGTCTTATGATGGATTTGGGATTTACAAATCGGAGGATGCAGGGGCTACCTGGCAGCATACCGGCCTTGAAAATTCCGGCAGCATCGGGCGCCTGGCTGTTCACCCGGCTAATCCCGATATCTGCTTTGTTGCCGCTATGGGCCGGTTATTTTCAAATAATCCTGACAGGGGTATATTCCGGACTACCGACGGGGGCGCATCCTGGGAAAAAGTCCTTTATGTGAACGATTCCGTCGGGGGCATCGATATCGTGATCCATCCCGACCATCCTGATACAATTTATGCCTCAATGTGGGAGAGGGTCCGCTGGCCTGACCGCAGGAATTATGGTGGTACCGGATGCGGCATATACCGCAGCTACGACGGCGGGGATACATGGACCGAATTAAGCGGTGGCCTGCCTGTCAATACCCTGTCAAACGGCCGTATCGGCTTCGATATTTCCCAGTCTGACCCCAATATCCTGTATGCAATTTATGCTGATAATATCGGGTATTTTGCCGGTGTTTATAAAACGATAAACGGTGGAAATACCTGGACCCGGACGAACGACGCCGCATTGAATGATATGTATGCATCTTATGGCTGGTGGTTTGGAAGGATCTGCATCGATCCCGCGGATCCTGATATCGCGTACCCGATCGGTTTCGACCTGTATAAAACAACCAACGGCGGCAGCAATTGGTCATTGATTTCATCCTCAGTTCATGTCGACCAGCATGACCTGGTTATCCATCCGCAATTTCCCGGTCTGATGGTGTTAGGGAATGACGGGGGAATTTATACGTCATATGATTCCGGTGGTTCATGGACTTTCATGGAAAATTTGCCAATTACCCAGTTTTATACCTGTGAGATCGATGAACAGTTGCCTCAGCGGCTTTACGGAGGGACACAGGATAACGGCACCAACCGGACCCTCACAGGCGGGACGGATGATTGGCTGAACATTTACTGGGGTGATGGTTTTCATGTTCTCGTCGACCCGTCGGATAACGATTTTATTTATGCGGAGTACCAATACGGCAATTTTGCCAGATCGGATAATGGCGGGATTTACTTTACCTCGGCAATGAACGGAATAAGCAGTTCCGACCGCAAGAACTGGAACACACCTTTTGTCTTCGATCCGAATAATCCGCAAACCCTCTATTATGGCGCTAACAGGCTTTATAAGACAACAAACCGGGCTGTTTCATGGGTAGCCATCAGTCCTGACCTGACTGAAGGCAATCCCGGGACCAATGCCGTTTACGGAACTATAACCACCATTGCTGTGGCCCCTTCCAACAGCCAGTTTATTTACGTTGGAACTGACGATGGAAATGTATGGCAAACCGAAAACGGTGGCACGGACTGGACGAATATCTCTTCCGGCCTGCCTTTGCGCTGGATTACCCGCGTCGCGGTTGATCCTTATGATGAAGATATCGTTTATGTTACCCTGTCGGGATACCGCTACGACAGCTATCTTCCGCATGTTTTTCGCAGTCCCGATGCAGGAGCGACCTGGGAGGATATCAGCGGCAACCTGCCCGAAGCGCCCGCTAACGACATTATCATCGATCCGGCACTGGATTCGACGCTATACCTTGCCACCGACTTCGGAGTGTACCTCACCCGCGACCTTGGCCAGAACTGGCAGATGGCTGGAGATAACCTTCCCAACGTCCCCGTTGTCGACCTTGATTTTCATCAACCGACACGCACTTTAATCGCCGCAACCTACGGCCGGTCGATGTATTCGTTCAATGTCGACCAGCTTGTTTCGGTCAGAGAAATGAAAAATATAGATTGGAATATCAAAATCTACCCCAATCCGGCGGGCAATTTCCTGAATATTGAGTACAGCATAATTTCCGGCAAAACTGATTTCATCATTATTGATACAGAAGGAAAAGAAGTTTTAAAAGGAAATTTACAGAATGGGCTAAAAACTCATTCTATCGATGTCAGTCGCCTGGATCCGGGGCATTATATTGTAACGATTTCAGGTAATGATGATGTTGTTTCGGGGAAATTTGTGAAGAAATGACGGCGGCGCGGCTGGCTGACAGATTCCTTCCGCCAGCTGGCGGATCGGAATGATGGTGCGAGCGGGAATCTGCCAGCGGATTTCATTTCTCATTTCACAATAATGTTAGGAGAAAAATAATTGTCATTGAAATTATCTGCCAGTAATATCTAAATTTGTTAGATAAATCTGGCACAAAAATGAAAAATCCCTTTCTCCTTCTGCTCATAGCTTTCCTTTTACCATTTTCAGGCTTTGCTGAATGGATTCCGCTAAACAATAACAGAACGCAGGGATCGTCACCTAAAGTGACAATTCTCAGTGATGACCAGCACAGTACGGTCATTAAAATTGAACTCTCAGGGTTTGAGTTGCGGAATTTTATTGCGGGAGATAAAAGCTACCAGTCTGTTGACCTGCTGACGGAAAGCTTCACTGCTGAGCCAGGTCTTCCTGAATTGCCCTACCTGGCCAATATACTTGCTGTTCCCGACAGGGCCGCGATTTCTGTGGAGGTGCTTGAAACTGGTGAAACCCGGGTTTTCAGGGATATCTCCCTGCCGCCCGCGCGTCAAAGCTGGATTGAAGGAAGCCCCGAACCACCATACCTGGAAAATGCCCGGGCTTATTCCGCTGATGAATTATTTCCTGCAGATTTAGTCAAAGCCGATCCTCCTGCCATTTTCAGGGATTTCCGGATCGCCCGCATTTCCGTCTTTCCTGTTCATTACCTTCCGTCCAGGAAAGAATTGCAGGTGCTTTCTTCCATCACAGTCCGTGTAAATTACGGGGAAGGGGAGGTGATCAATCCAAAAACTACGGCAAGAAAAGGAATCGCCCCGTCCTTTGATAAAATTTACCGCAGTTTTATACTGAACTATGAGCATGCGCTGGAAACCTTAAATGGCGGCAGGCCAGAGGAGGCTCGTGAGTTGATGCTGTGCATCATGCCTGATATTTTCGTGGAAAGCTTCCAGGAATATGCCGACTGGAAACGCAAGAGCGGAATCGATGTGCACGTGACAAAATTTTCAGACATCGGTGCAAATGCAAGCAATCCGGATATTATCAAAGCCTTTATCGCTGATGCGTACCATAATTGGGAACACCCGCCTACCTATGTCCTTCTGGTCGGTGATAATGGTATTTTCCCGATAAAAATTGTGGTCTACCCTGATTATTCTTTTCCTAATGAAGATTATTTCGTAGAGATCGACGGCAATGATTATTTCCCGGAAATGTTTATCGGACGCTTCACCCATGAGACGGAATACAGGATGCAGGTGATGATCTATAAATTCCTGCTGTACGAACAGGAACCATATACGCAGGATCCCACCTGGTTTGTCAAAGGGACCTGCTGTTCTAACAACGCATATGCATCGCAGCCGGCGACCAAGCGGTTCGCTTATCAAAAAATGCTGGAGGATGGCAATTTCTTTTCGGTCGATACCCTGATGAGTAACGGGGGTTATGGAGGATATGGCTGTACCGTTGATCTGCAGGATGTTACTACTGCGATAAATAACGGACGCAGTTACCTGAATTATCGCGGCGAAGGATGGTACGATGGATGGCATGCGAACTGCTACTACTTTTCCGTTTCGGATGTATCGGCATTGAATAACGGGCAAAAATTCACTTTCGTAACCAGTATCGGGTGCGGTGTTGCCGGTTTTCAAACCAGCGGGGGAAATAGCTTTGGCGAAGAATGGGTAGAAATGGGTTCCCTGACTGCCCCCAGGGGAGCGGCTGCCTTCCTGGGACCTACTTCTAATACCCATACAGCCTATAATAACCAGATCGATAAAGGGATCTATATCGGGATGTTTGAGGAAGGTCTTGAAACCCCTGGACAGGCGCTCTTACGGGGAAAATTATACATGTACTCTGTTTTCGGAAACGATTATTACACTCCGTACCATTTTAAAGTTTATTGTTGCCTTGGAGATCCCAGTATTCACATCTGGAAGGCAATTCCCCAGGTTGTGGATGTCGATTATCCGCCAATTGTCCCTGTCGGAGTTAATGAAGTCGAATTTTCGGTGACCCGCCCGCTTTCAGGCCTCCCGGTTAAAAATGCCCAGGTTTGTGTAAGCGGGGATGAAGTGTTTGCAACAGGTTATACAGATTCGACAGGTGTGGTTGTCCTTACTATCAGTTCGACGTATGAAGACTCACTGACCGTCGTTGTGCGCGGTGGCGCGGTAATTCCGTACCAGGGTACCCTGGAAACCATGCAATACGATGTTTTCATTGTTCCATCAGGCGACCCGGTTTTAGAGGATCTCGACGGGAATAACGATGGGATGGCAAATCCGAATGAGAACTGTAGTGTCAAGTATACCCTGGTGAACTGGGGAGTTGAGATGGCCTATGGTGTACAGGCGTATTTATCAACGGACGACACCGATTATATTTCGATCGTTGGCACCAATCCTGTGACTTTTGGCAATATCCCGCCTTCTTCCTATGTCACAGGTGACCCTTTCCAGATTTATATCGATCCGGATTGTCCTGTCGGACAGAATTTTACTCTTCAGTTGCATATCACCTGTGATACCAGTTCCTGGGATTATTCCAATGAGGAAAACGTGAAAGGCTGCAAAATCAATTTTGATAAATATGTCGTTTTTGATCCCTGTGCCGATCCGGACATGAATTTCCGGCTCGATCCCGGCGAAACAGATGTGGTAGTACTTTCCCTTAAAAATATCGGGGAAGATCTGGCACCGAACCTGACAGGTATCCTGAGATCTGATGATCCCTTCATCACGGTTACCGATTCTACCGGCTCATTTGGAACGGTGGGTATCGGCCAAACGGGAAAGAATATGGAAAACGTTTACATGGTGAGCGTCAGCCCGTCGTGCCCGGCCGGTCATCTTGCCGGTTTTACCCTGAAAGCATCCACGCAAAACGGGAATTATCCTTACCAGGTGCTGATAGATTTTGAGATGCCCGTTTCCCTGCCTGTTCCTTCCGATTATACCGGCCCGGATGATTACGGCTATTATGCCTACTCCAGTGATGACGCATTCTATGAGCAGACGCCTGTTTTCGACTGGGTCGAACTGGCCGGCACCGGCACCCATATTAGCCTGCCGCAGATCAGTGATTATACCACCACAGTCAGCTTACCCTTCCAGTTTAAATACTATGGATCAAATTTTAACCAGGTCCGCATAAGTACCGACGGTTGGCTGGCTTTAGGAAATGGCAATCAGCCGGCGGCGATAAATTGGCCATTGCCACATACCGATAATATTACCAACATGATTGGGGTATTTTGGGATGACCTGTATGATAATGAGTTCTTTATGGGCAATATTTATTATTTGAACGATCAAGAGAACCACCGTTTTATTGTTGAATGGGATAGCATTTCACATAATTCCTTTTCTTCAACACCCGTGAAAGAGTATTTCCAAGCCATTTTGCTCGATCCGGATTATTATCCAACGACTACCGGCGATGGCGAGATCATTTTCCAGTACAGGTTGCTTTCCGATATTTCAAGCAATACTATAGGGATTGAAAATCCGGGCCAGAATATCGGACTTCAATATGTTTTTAATACTGAATATGATCCGACAGCTTCTGTCCTGGCTGACGGAACGGCCATCAAATTTACAACCGAACCGCCTTTTACTACTATCTTGACAGGATTGGATAATTCCGCTAACCAGCGCCCAAAGCCAGGGCCCGGTAATATCTGTTTGGCTCAAAACCATCCTAACCCATTCTCTGCTTATACCATGATAGAATATATTTTACCCTCGCATTGCAGGTTGAATCTCTCTGTATATGATACCAGGGGAGAATTAATCAGGACCCTGTTTGACGGGAACCAGGCGGCCGGGAATTACTCGATGGAATGGAACGGCATGAACGATGCAGGAACCGCTGTAAGTCCGGGGATTTACTTCTGCAAGCTTAAAACTGATAATTATTCAGAAACCCTGAAAATGTTACTGATGAAATAGGAAATTGTCCAACTGCTACACTGCCACCCGCGTCAATTGCACAAACTCCGCCACTCCCAGTTGTTCTGCACGCTTGCCGGCGAGATGCTGCAAATCATATTTTTCATAATCAATATAAAAACCCTTGAGCGAATTACGCAGGGTCTTTCTTCGCTGATTAAATGCCGTCTTCACCACTTTAAAAAACAAGGCTTCATCGCAATCCAGCTTTTCAGTTTCATTTCTCGTCAGCCGTATCACCGCTGATTTAACCCTGGGAGGAGGGATGAAAACGCTTTCATTTACCGTGAAAAGGTATTCGATCTTATAAAAAGCCTGTAATAATACGCTGAGGATGCCGTAGGTTTTTGATCCCGGAGGAGCGGCAAGCCTTTCGGCAACTTCTTTCTGTATCATGCCAACTACCTGGTCTACCTGCTGGCGGTGATCCAGGACCTTAAACAATATCTGGCTCGAAATATTATAGGGGAAATTGCCGATGATCACGAAATTGCCGGGAAAGAGCTGATTGACGTTATATTTGAGGAAATCGGCATGGATGAACCTTTCGTTGTTTCCAGGAAAAATTTCATTAAGATAATCGATAGATTCCAGGTCTGTATCCATGAAATAACATTCCCTGTTGTCAATCTGTAATAAAAACTTCGTTAACACCCCCATCCCCGGGCCAATTTCAAGCACCGGAAGGACTGACGACTGAAGACTGCCGACTATTTTCCCAGCGATGTTGTCATCTTTAAGGAAATGCTGCCCTAAATGTTTTTTTGGTCTGACTGGTGATTGCACGATGAGCCGGGCTTATGGGTTGAAATCGCCACGGAGCTGGCGGTACCTTTTCCTGGCCTCCGTAGTGAATAAGCTGCCGGGATAATCGAGCAGGAGCTGCTGGTAAAGTTCCATGGCCAGATCATTATTATTCAATGCTTCAGCCTGCAGCTCAGCCCTTTTAAACAGGGCATTGTCGGCCAGGATATCGAATTTGTAATTTTTTACAATGTCGGCAAGCATGGAATCAGCCTGCAGGTAACTTTTCCGGCGGATATAGATTTCGGCTTTACTGTATAAAACCTCGTCATCCAGCGGATGATAAAGGGCAAGCATCCGGATGCTGTCGAGCGTTTGGAGGGCCAGGCTGTCCTTGCCCCTGTACCTCAGGAGGTCAGCCCTGGCGTAGCAAGCGAGGCCGGTGTAAGTGCTGTCGGGATCCATATTGTCGCTGATCAGCAGGGATAGCTCCATGGCATCGTTGGCAATCAGCTTTGAAGTGGCGGCTTTCAACACGTCCAGTTGTGCCTTCGCCCATTCAAATTCGCAGATAAAGTACGACAGGCGGGCATTCCTGAACTTGGCCTCGTGGCCTGTCGGATCATTCTTAAAGGCTTTTTCTACCTGGGAAAAGAGGAGTGAAGCCTCCCACACCTCACCGGTGAAAAGATAAATGTCGCCCAGTTCCAGCTTGATATCGGCTTTGACCTGCTCTGTCGATCCCGTAATATCCAGCGCTTCCTGGAGTAAGTTCACCGATTCGTCGAGCTGGTCAAGATAAAATGCCTGGAGATGGGCCAGGTCGCGCATCAGGATTACTGTCCGGTTGTTCCTGCCCAGTTCATCAATAGCATTCTTATATTCCTGTTGCAATGCAATAAGGTCGGTTTTTTTGTAGGCATAACCTTCCGCTATTTTGTGAAATTTCGCCTGCAGGCTCCCGGTAAGGCTTTCGGTATAATAAGGATTCATCTGCCCTTTCCGGATAACATAATCGAAACCGTCGATGGCAACATCATAATCACCGTTGGAAAGGCTCAGGTTGGCAACGCTGAAAACCAGCAACCCTCCTTCATTAAATCGTGTATCGAGCGAACGGGCCTGGATAAGGGCAAATTCAAAATCGCGCTGCTGAACCGACAGCCAAAGCAGCATCTCACCATAATAACGGTTTTCAGGGGCCTTCTGGTTCCTTTTTAAAAGCGCTTCCCTTAATAAATCGGTGATCTTGTCATCGATATCATTGTTCAAAGCGTTCTGGAACCTGTTCTGCACAAAGTCAAGCTGGGATGGGTCCACCTCAAGCAGATCAAGGTATTCCTCGATCATCCCCCCGAAATTGCCGGTCAGTTCATAAATACGTGCTAGTTCCTGGTGGAAAGGGTAGGAGTACTGCAGCAATTCGCGTCCGCGCAGGTAGGATTTGATGGTATAATCATAAAGCTGCCGGGTCATGAAAGCGTTGGCGGTCTCGGTGATATTTGCCTTGTTTGGCTTCATATTCCCGATAACATCGTCGAAGATCTTTGTCGCTTTTTCAGGCTTATCGGTCAGAAGGTAAATATAGCCCAGGTCAACCTCGTAACGGAATGAACCCGGCTCTTCCTTCATTTTGCTGCGGACCAGTTTTTCGGCTTCTTCGAGCCTGTCAAGCGCCGTCAGGCAGTATAAGCAATACGTATAATAATGATAAGTGGGCTGCTTTTTGTAGAGCTCATTAAAAATGGTCAGGGCTTTGTCATATTCCTTGTTGCCGTAATACTGGAACGCCAGTTTCTCATTTTCCTGGACCTGTTGTTTTTCCTGTATAGCCGGTGTGATGACTTCCGGAAAGACCTGGGCAGATGTCGAAAGTCCCGCCATAGTTATAATTATAACCAGGCAGGTACTGAGCATTGAGAGTGTATGCCTATTATTTGGAAATAAGATCAAATCCGGTGTATTTAGCCAGTGCTGACGGGATTTTAATGCCGCCGGCCACCTGGTTGTTTTCAAGCAATGCTGCCACTACACGAGGTAACGCCAGGGCGCTTCCGTTTAGTGTATGGGCCAGGCGCGTTTTACCATCTTCATCTTTAAACCGGAGCTTCATCCGGTTGGCCTGGAAATTTTCGAAATTAGATACGGAACTGACTTCCAGCCATCTTTTCTGGGCGGCTGAATAGACTTCGAAATCGAAGGTCAGGGCCGAAGTGAAGCTCATATCACCGCCGCAAAGCCGCAGGATACGGAAGGGCAGTTCCAGCTTTTGCAGAAGGCCACCTACGTGGGCCCTCATCTCTTCAAGTCTGTCATAGGAACTGTCGGGATGGGAGATCTGCACGATTTCCACCTTATCGAACTGGTGGAGCCGGTTCAAACCCCTGACATCTTTTCCGTAAGAACCCGCTTCCCGCCTGAAACAGCTTGAATAAGCCACATTTTTTACCGGCAGTTCGGAGTGCTTCAGGATAACATCGCGGTATATATTGGTGATCGGTACTTCTGCAGTAGGAATAGCATATAGCTTATCCAGCCCGATATTGTACATCTGGGCGTCTTTATCGGGCAACTGGCCGGTTCCGTAAGCTGAATCTTCATTGACAAAAAGAGGGGGCTGATATTCGGTATAACCGGCAGCAATGGCTTCTTCCAGGAAGAAATTGATGAGGGCGCGCTGCAGTTTTGCGCCTTGTCTTTTATAAAAAGGAAAACCTGCGCCGGTAACTTTATTTCCTAAATCGAAATCAATAATATCATATTCACTTACAAGGTCCCAGTGGGGTTTTGCATCAGCGCCAAGGTCAGGGATGCTGCCCCATTCAAACACTACTTCATTATCGGTTGCCGAATGGCCGGGCTTTACCGATGAATGGGGAAGGTTGGGGAGCTGCACCAGTAATTCGTTCTGCCTGCCGGTAATCTCTTCAAGCTGGATCGACAGGTCTTTGGTGATAATTTTCAGCTCGGCTGTTTTTTCTTTGAGGATATTGGCTTCAGCAATAAGACCTTTCTGGAACAGGCCGCCGATTTCCTTTGCACTCAGGTTGGCTTCACCAAGGCTGTCGTCGAGCCGTTTCTGGGTATCCCTTCTTTTTTCATCCAGGGAAATAATTTGTGAGATGATGTCTTCTGCCCTGAAGTTTTTCACTGCCAGGCGACTGATGACCTCTTCCTTATTTTCCCTGATATAGCTGATCTGTAACATAGATTGAAATTTGACGTGCAAAGGTACATTATTCCATTGAGATTCTTTTCCCTTCCCCCGATTTGGGGGAAGGGCCAGGGATGGGGGCAAAGGGGGCAGGTAGGCATGGAAGCGGAGATGTGGGGAAGTCCCATCAGGGACGACAGTATGGTAGAGGGGAAGCGGGGAAAATTTGGAATTTGGAATTTGGAATTTGGAATTAAGAGGGAATGGGGGCAAATAAAAAAACCCGGCGTGTTCTGCCGGGCTGTAATTCTTATATAAAGATTGATTTTTGGGAATCTACTTTGAAACAGCTTCAGCTACTTCTAAGACTTCAACCGGGATAACGGAAACGAAAGAACGGTCGTTCCTGCGTTTGCGAAATTCAACCCTGCCGTCGATCAGTGCAAAAAGCGTATGGTCTTTGCCCATACCGACATTCAAACCCGGGTTATGTTTGGTGCCTCTTTGCCTGACAATAATATTGCCGGCCTGGGCGAACTGGCCTCCGTATATCTTAACTCCCAGTCGTTTGCTATGTGATTCGCGACCGTTGGAGGAACTACCTGCACCTTTTTTGTGTGCCATATCTGTAAGTTATTATGATGATCTGAATAGAATACTACTGATTTTCCTGTGCAACTTCCGGGGCAGCGACTTCTTCAGCTGCTGCCTTCTTTGACTTTGCCCTGGCTGCTTTTTCGATAATGTCCTCAATCTTGACCAGGCTTAAATACTGGCGGTGACCGTTGAGCTTCTTATATCCTTTACGGCGTTTTTTCTTGAAGACAAATACTTTATCGCCGCGCATATGATCCATGATCGTTCCTTCCACCCTGGCACCCTCAATAACAGGTGTTCCAACGGTAGTCTTCCCGTCATGGTCAATCAGCATCACTTTGTCAAAGCCTAATTTATCGCCTTTTTCTCCTTCAAGACGATGGACAAAGAGCTCCTGGCCTTTCTCTACCTTGAATTGTTGTCCTGCTATATCAACTATTGCGTACATTGTTGTTTTGTTTATCGATCGGTCAAAATTTGGAAGCGCAAAATTACAATTATTTTTTATACATCAAAGATATTCCATGATTATTTTTTCATTTCGGTTTATCCTGTCCCGGCAATAACTTTTTCTTGTTAACAAGGAAGATGCCCAAAAGGATGACCCCCATCCATAAAAAGGATTGTGGCCGCATCTCTTCCGCATCTATCGCGCCCCATACCACTGCCACAATGGGGATGAGATATGTCACGGAGGCAGCGAATACCGGGCTGGCCAATTTGACAAGCTTGTTAAAAGCGATCAAAGCAATTCCTGTGCCCACGACGGCAAGTATCGTGATATATCCAAGTCCTTTCAGCGCCTCGGGTTCAGTCGTTATCTGCCTTAAAAAGTCAGTGAAAAAAAACAGGTACAGAAGAACCGGGAATCCTATGGTGAAAAAAGAAAATGCGGTTATGGTAAGGGCGTCAGTTTCCTTCAGCTTGAATTTAACAATGTTGACATTGGTGGCATAGCAGATCGTAGCGACAATAATATAAATGGCGTACTGAAAGTTAAATTCGAATCCTTTTCCGCCACTGATGCTGATCAGGCCAATCGCGCCGGTGAGCCCGATGAGCACACCGGCAATATTGAACCATTTTGGCTTAAGGGAAAAAAAGCTTAAACCGACTATCATAGTAAATAATGGAGTTAGAGAATTCAGGATACCTGCCAGGGAACTGTCAATCCCAGTCTGCGCCTTTGCAAAAAGGAAGGCCGGGAGGCCGCTGCCAATCAACCCGACAAGCAAAAACAGCTTCCATTCCCTCCATGCGATCTTTCTAATCCTGAATAAAGCTATCGGGCTAAGGACAAGGAAAGCAATGGAAATTCGCAATGCACCTACTTCTGTGCTTGAAAAGTATTCGAGCCCCCTTTTTATCAAAATGAAAGAACTTCCCCAGATCAATGCCAGACCGGCAAGGATACTCCAGGCAATAAAAAGTTTTCGCTGATTTATTTTATCAGGGCTCATATTTTATATAAAAATTCTACTATTTTCTCGTACCGGAAGATCGATAGGGCAAAAAAAAATAAACTTTCCGCAAAAATAATAATAAACTGTCTTCACCGCTAAACGCCGGAGTTATTAACATTTTAGCCCCTTTTTAAGGATAACCTCTTCTGACATTGCCGTTTATAGAGCTTTTCTGAAATCTTCATGATTATTCACTCCGGTTGAAAAATGTGGAATAGTAGTGTAATTATTCGATATTTTATATTTACATTTGACATGATGCTAGGTTTTTAACGATTCAGAGAGATTTTACTCTTTAATAACTTAATCTTATGTGTAGATCCAAGTCCTACCTAAGAAATAAGGCTGAACCTCCATAAAATGGTTAGATTTATATATTAAAACCAATAGTTTACCAACTCGATAAATCAGAACAACCTACAAAACAAACAGTTACTAACTAAAATTTAACACCATGAGAAACTTTACCAAGTATCTTTTGACATTGATGATCGTTCTTGTTTCATCAACTGTCATGCTTGCGCAGCTAAAGGTTGCAAACCTTGGCAGCAAGACACCGGTACTCCCTGAATCAAGGGCGGTTCTCTATGAACAGACGAACTCTGCAGGGGCCGGACAGGCTTCAGAGGATTTCGAAGCTGTTTATGACGCCTATGATTGCCAGGGGGCTGATGATTTCTATGTTCCGAATGGATTATTATGGAACATACAAACCGTCACAGTTACCGGAACCGGCAGTACCACTGCAACACTTGCAAATGTCTTCATTTTTGCAGATGCAGGGGGAATACCGGCAACTACCCCCATGACTTCATTAATGGGTTTGACCTGTACGAATGCAGCCGCAGTGCTGACCATCGCCATACCTGGCGGAATAGCCCTGGGGCCTGGTCACTATTGGTTGTCTGTCCAGGATGCCTCTGCCTACATTACTTATGGCCAGTGGTGGTGGACCCGGACGTCTTCTATTTACAATTCGCCGGCCTACTGGCGTAACCCGGGCAATGGCTTTGGTACAGGTGCAACATCCTGGACCACTTTGGTCGCCCTGGGTTATCCTAACTCAGACTTTATGTACCGGCTGGAAGGCTCTTCAAGCCCTGTCCCTACCTGTGATTACAGTATCTATCTGTATGACTCGTTTGGAGATGGCTGGAACGGTTGTTCCCTGGATGTCCTTGTGAATGGGGCCACTGTGTTGGATAATATCACTCTTGGCTCTGGCTCCGGCCCGGCTATTTATTACTTTAACGTCCCTACAGGTGGTGCAATCACCACCATCTTCAATCCCGGATCCTGGATCTGTGAACCCTATTATTATGTATATAATTCCGAAGGCGCACAGGTCTTTTACGTTCCGCCAAACTGTAACCCTGTTATTTATGCAGGCCAGCTTTATGGAAGCTGCCCGATGCAGGGGGATGTGGAAGGTTATGTATTTAACTATTACGGCCTGGCAGTTTCCGGCGCTACAATAATGGCAGAAAACGGCCCGACAGCCACTTCCGGACCTGATGGGTATTACCTGTTAGAGGGAGTCAATGCAGGAAGCACATCCATAGGCTGCTCGAAAACCGGTTACAACCCCGTTATCGATGTTGTAGCAGTAGTTGCAGGTGAAACTGTTCAGCATGATTTCACCCTGACACAACCCAATATGATCGTTAATCCTCTGTATATCGAGGAAACCCTCAACCCGAACGAATACT
>CAYJNJ010000065.1:0-27301 GCA_964371595.1 uncultured Bacteroidales bacterium
GTCTTCCCCCTGGTTTTAACAGGTCGGAAGCGCTTTGCAACATATCTTTCAGAGATTCGATCTCTTCATTTACTTCGATGCGGATAGCCTGGAAGACTTTTGCCAGGTACTGGTTTTCCTTACCCCTTGGTGCAACCCGCAATGCTATTTGCTTTAGTTCTTCTGTCGTTTCCAATGGCCTGGCGGTCCTGGCTGAAACGATCTCCCTGACAAGATTGCGGGCGTTCCCGATCTCACCATATGTCCAGAAGAGCTGCTCAAGCTGGGTGACGGAATAGGAGTTGATAATATCGGCAGCGGTTAATTCCTGGTCCTGGTCCATTCGCATATCCAGTTTCCCGTCGAGACGGATGGAGAAGCCCCTTCCGGCCTGGTCGATCTGCCATGATGAAATACCCAGGTCTGCCAGTAAACCATCAATTTTGGTAACACCCTGGAATCGCAGGAAGTTCTTCACAAAGCGGTAATTCTGGCGGATAAGCTGGAACTTCTCGTCGGCTATCTGGTTCTGACCGGCGTCCATATCACGGTCGAATGCGAAAAGCCGGCCGGTAGTCAGCTTTTCCATGATTTTGCCCGAATGTCCGCCGCTTCCGAAGGTCACATCTACATAAGTTCCCTCGGGTCGGATATTTAAGCCATCAATGCATTCGTTTAACAGGACTGGAATGTGGTACATTATTCAGTTAAGTCTACATCGTTATCACCCATGACTTCCTCAGCCAGGTTTGCAAACTCCTCAGAATCATACGAAACTGCTTTTTCGTATTCGTCCTTGTCCCAGATCTCAATCTTATTGACGACTGAGGCCATGACGATATCCTTGCTGATGGCTGCGAAATTGAAGAGGTCCTTAGGGATAAGCAACCGGCCGGCATTGTCCAGTTCGACGATTTTAACGCCTGCCATGAACTTCCGGATGAAATCGACATTCTTTTTTCTGAATCGGTTGAGCTTATTGATCCTGGCACTTTCTGCATTCCATTCCGGGACAGGGTAGAGCTCAAGGCAGTTGCGGAAAATGCTCCGCTTTATAACAAAGCCCTGGACCGCAACTTCAGCAAGCTGATTCTTGAAAGCCACTGGAAACATTAGCCTTCCCTTGGCATCAACCCTGCATTCATATGTCCCGATAATGTTCAACAAGGATTAGAGGAATTTTGATGTAAATATAGACTCAATTTTACCACATTTTACCACATTATACCACTTTTTAACTAACAAGGTTTCGATTTTTATTAACAATTTCATCATGATAAGTATAAAATATTGAATGCTAATGTGTTAACTAAGATGTTAATGTGGTACTTTGTGGGAAGGGCGTTATATATAATCGTTCGTTTTATATAAAGAGAAATAATAATTAAATTTGTTCAGGAATCATCAGCAATGGAGACAGTAGATCATCGTAAATCTCGCAATGAACATCCGGTAATAACTGAAAAGTTTATCGACATCCGCAAGATTTTTAATTCTAAAAACCCACGGCTGGCCAAAAGCATCCCTGGTTTTATCTTCAGCTTACTTGGAAGGATCATCCACCAGGATGAGCTTAACGCTTTTATGTACTCCAATAAAGATAAGTGGGGACTGGATTATACCCGTGCTATCCTGGAGGGTTTTCAGGTAGGCTCAGCCGTAATCAACCCACCAGTTCTCAAACCGGGTGGGCGTTACCTGCTAGCTTCAAATCACCCGCTTGGGGGGATGGATGGGATCGCTTTACTTTATGAAACCGGTAAACTCAGGAAGGATGTGATGTTTCCGGTAAATGACCTGCTTCTGAACCTCCCTAACCTTTATGAGTTATTCATCCCGGTGAACAAGCACGGCAGTAATGCTGAGAATATCAGGCTCTTCAATGAAACCTTTGCTTCCGATGTGGTAATTCTTTATTTTCCGGCCGGACTGGTATCGCGCAAGCAAAATGGGGTGATTAAAGATGTGGAATGGAAAAAAACTTTTCTCACCAAAGCCAAAGCTAATCATCGTGATATTATTCCCGTTTATATTTCGGGAAGGAACACCAATTTTTTTTATAACCTGGCCAATATCAGGAAAAAGCTTGGCGTTAAAGCAAATATTGAAATGTTATTTCTGCCTGATGAGATGTATAAATATAAAAACAAAACAATTGTAATAACCTATGGTAAACCTATCCCTATAGGAACATTTGATAAGAGTAAAACGGACCAGGAATGGGCTTCTCTTCTGAAAGAGCATGTATATAAGCTTGAAGCAAATCCTGACCAGGAATTTAATCCATAACCTGATAATTTATTTTCTATGCCGTTAAAAATTCCACCTGTTAACAGAGATTTGCTTGAGGCCGAACTGACTGAACATAAGTTTGTCAGGAGGACCAATAATGGGAATAACCTTATATATATTTTCGATTATAAGGATTCTCCCAACCTGATGCGGGAGCTTGGCAGGCTTAGGGAAATTACTTTTAAGGATTCAGGCGGAGGCACCGGTAATGAAATTGATATTGATGAATTTGACCTTGGTGAAAAGCCATTCAGGCAATTGATCGTGTGGAATCCTGAAGATAAAGAAATCGTCGGGGGCTACCGGTTTGCACAGGGGGATAGTTTCCAGCTGGATGAAAAAGGTGAAGTCCTGTCTCCTACAGCAGAGCTTTTTACTTTTTCAGAGAAATTTATTAAAGACTACCTGCCATGGAGCATAGAACTGGGCCGTTCTTTTGTGCAACCAAACTATCAGCCACAGTTTAACCTGAGAAAGGGCATGTATTCGCTTGACAATCTGTGGGATGGGCTTGGAGCCATTGTGATTGACAATCCAGGGTACAGGTATCTTTTTGGAAAAGTCACAATGTACCCCCAGTATGATCACTTAGCCAGGGACCTTGTGTTATTCTTCCTGCATAAATTCTTCCCTGATCCTGATAACTTGCTTATTCCCAGGGAGTCGCTACCTTTAAGGCATGATAAGGCTTTTCTGGAAAGTATTTTCACAGGGACTACCTACGAGGAAAATTACAAAATCCTTGTTCAGCAGGTTAGGACAAAGAATGAAAATGTGCCTCCGCTTGTCAATGCCTACATGAGCCTTTCCCGGACGATGAAAACTTTCGGCACCGCCCTGAACCGGGGTTTTGGTAACGTGGAGGAAACCGGTATCATTGTTACTATCAGCGATATATACGATTTTAAAATAGACCGGCACATTGCCACTTACAAAAAATAATTCAACAGTGCCTGAGCCAATTCAAGCCATATTTATCACCAGCAGCCCCGATTTCAGCCTGTGCCCGAAACCGGTCATGCCTGAATATGCATTTATTGGCAGGTCCAATGTCGGTAAATCTTCACTGATTAACATGCTTACCGGTCTGAAAATGCTCGCCAAAACCTCATCCACGCCGGGTAAAACGCAGTTGATCAATCATTTTCTGATCAATGACAACTGGTATCTTGTTGACCTGCCAGGGTATGGTTACGCGCGAACTGCCAAGACCAACAGGCATAAGTGGGAAAAAGTGATCGAGCAATACCTGTTGCAAAGGTCAAATCTGATGTCAACCTTTATACTTATCGATTCCAGGTTACCGCTGCAGGAAAATGACAGGAAAGTGATTAACTGGTTTGGGTCGAAGGGCCTTCATTTTGTCCTTGTGTTTACCAAAACTGATAAACTGACCCATAACAAGCTCATGTCCAATATTGAAGCTATAAAAAGGGATTTACTTACCGAATGGGAAGATATTCCACCTTATTTAATTACTTCATCCCAAAATGGAATTGGAAGGGATGAGGTCCTGAAATTTATTGAGCAAACCAACCGCTTATTTCAATCAGAAATTTGACATCTTATTTGAATTCAATCAGTAAAGTGCCTTTTGAAACCGAAAGTCCGGGAGTTACATAAACCTCTTTAATAACTCCTTTTATTGGCGAAAAGATATTGTTGTTCATTTTCATGGCTTCCAGGACAAGCAGGATCTCACCTTCTTTCACCTTGCTTTTCTTTTTCACATGAACCTTTTTGATTTTCCCGGGAATAAAGGCCAAAACCTTTTTGGGATCGTGAGCTGCGTAAGGCTTCCTCTTTTTAAACTTTTCAGTTAATAAAGTTTCATAGGAAAAATCGTCCATGGTGAATAAATCGAATTCAGGCCCTATATCCGCCGATTCGATGGGTTTATCTTTAATCTCTGACATGATTTCGTAGTTTAAAATGGAGGAATACCATGTTTTTTTGTAGGTGGAGTTTCCTGTTTCTGTAAAGAAATATGCAATGCGTGAACAAGGATGCTCCGGGTTTCGGCAGGTTCAATAACCGCATCGATATATCCATAAGCCGCTGCAACATAAGGATTAGCGAATTTATCCTTATATTCCTTGATCTTAATTTTCCGAGTAGCTTCAGGATTTTCTGAGTTTTTAATTTCATTTCTGAATATGATGTTGGCGGCTCCTTCAGGCCCCATCACGGCAATTTCAGCAGTAGGCCATGCGAAGACAAAATCGGCCTTCAGATGGTGTGAACACATGGCGATATATCCGCCTCCATAAGCTTTTCTAAGGATTATGGTGATCTTTGCAACCGTTGCTTCAGAATAAGCATAAAGCAGCTTGGCCCCATGCCTGATAACCCCAGCATGTTCCTGGTCAATCCCGGGCAGATATCCCGGGAGGTCAACCAGGGTAACAAGCGGAATATTGAATGCATCGCAATACCTGATGAACCGGGCTGCCTTGTCAGACGAATCAACATCCAGAACCCCTGCAAGGAATAATGGCTGGTTGGCTACGCAGCCTACAGTCTCGCCATCAATCCGGGCAAATCCGATAACGATATTTTTTGCCCATAACTCCTGTATTTCAAGGAATTCCGAATCATCGGCCAGGGCCCTGATTACATCCCTGACATCGTATGGTTGTTTGGGATCGGGAGGTATGATTTTGTCAATCTTGTAGCTCCGGCTCTTTGGCGGACGTTTTGGATAGGGATCTGCCTTTTTTTGGTTGTTCCATGGGATGAAAGTGATAAGTTGCTTGATCTGGTCGAAACACTCCTGCTCACTCTCTGCAAAAAAATGGGCATTTCCGGTTGTTTCGGCATGAACACGTGCACCTCCAAGGTCTTCCATTGAAATTTCTTCGCCTATGGTTGCTTTTATGACCTCCGGACCGGTAATGAACATTTTGGAGATCTTATCGACGACGAATACAAAATCTGTTAATGCAGGGGAATAAACAGCGCCACCTGCACAAGGCCCAAGAATTACGGATATCTGTGGGATAACGCCGGAAGCCAGAGTGTTGCGATAGAAAATTTCGCCATAGCCCGCAAGTGAGTTTACTCCTTCCTGGATTCGCGCACCACCGGAATCGTTGATGCCGATCAGGGGCACCTTTAGCTTCATCGCGTGATCCATGATCTTGGTGATCTTCTTTGCATGCATATAGCCAAGTGAACCTCCGGCTACGGTAAAGTCTTGTGCGAAAATGCATACCGGGTGGCCGGAAAGCACTCCGGTGCCGGTTATAACACCGTCGCCCGGCAAGTATTTTTTGTCCATATCGAAGTCTTTGCCGGCATGCTCGACAAAAAGGTCGTATTCGTGGAATGATTTGGGATCAAGTATGGCCAGGATCCTTTCTCTGGCAGTCAGTTTACCGCTTGCTTTTTGCTTTTGGATTGCTTCATCGCCGCCTCCGCGCAACGCTTCACGCATCCGCTTTTTCAAATCGGATGATTTTTTTGCAAGCCCCATATGTTCTGATTTTAAGTGAAAATAATAGTGATTTTGGTTTTACTTAGTGTTGGTATATTATTGATTGTCAGTCAATTGCATTAAAGATCGATTTTTTTGAACATACAAAGGTAATCTTTTTTATAAGTGATTGTTGATGCATGGCTTTTTTCAGTCCGGATATCACGATTATGAACTTTTGAGCATTTATTACGATAATATTACCCTGGTAATACCTGTTCCACCGCGGTCAGCCTGCTCATCCTCGAACGACAGCACCTCCTCACATCCTGAAAGATAATCCCTTATTACCCTGCGCAGGATACCCTCTCCCTTGCCATGAAGAATGCTTACCTCTTTAATCCTTAGTAAATAGGCATCATCAAGATATTTCGTAACCAGTTGCAAGGCTTCATCTGCCCCTTTTCCCCTGAGATCCAGTGTAAGTTTGAAGTTCACAACTTTTTCATTCAAGTCGCGAAGAAATGGAGAGGACCTTCCGGAACTTTGGCCTGCAGGTTTTTGTATCCGCCTTAATTTATGAACTGGAAATGTCATCTTTAATCCATTGAAATCGACTAAAGCCGATTGTGACTTGACCCGCTGGATGATGCCCGGATTTTGTTGTCCTTCCGGGATTACCCAATCACCGGGCTTCAATTGTTCTGCTTCCCGTGACTGTTCGGAAGGTTTTGCTTTATTTCCTTCCTGCTGAACTGATTTGATGATATTCTGCCGGAATTGTTCAATGGTTGAACGGGCCGATTTTGTTTTCTCTTTTTCAGCCTGCGATTCCCTGATTTCTTTTATTGTATTTTCAATGACTTTGTTTGATTGCTCCAAAATATCCCTGGCCTCTTCCCTTGCCTGCTCCAGGATTTCTTTCCGGCTTTTCTCGAGCCCGGCTTTCATCGATTCGTATTTCTCAATCAATTCGCCCAGGAAACCATCAGCTACCTGGAATTCCTTTAGTTTCCTTTCAAGCTGGAGCTTTTCCGTTTCAACTTCCTGCAGCTGCTGTTCAAAATCAAGATGGGTTTTGCCTGCTTTAGTGATGGCAGCTTCGATTACTTTTTCCGGAAAACCAATACGTCTTGCAATCTCAAATGTAAATGAACTGCCTGGTTTACCGGTAGCAAGGATATATAATGGTTGTAATTTTTTGGTATCGAAAAGCATAGCACCGTTTACAATACCTGAAATCCTTCCTGCCATTAACTTCAGGTTTGAATAATGCGTTGTCACAACTCCGAAGGCATTTGTTTCGCTTAGCTTTTCCAGTGCAGCCTCAGCAATGGCACCGCCCAGCGAGGGATCTGTGCCGGTTCCGAGTTCATCTATGAGGAACAAGCTTTCCGGATCGCAATTTTCAATGAAAAAGCCAAGGTTCAAAAGGTGCGAGCTGTATGTACTGAGATCATTTTCCAGCGATTGCTCATCACCTATATCTATAAAAATTTTCCCGAATATCCCGGTCCTGGAATCGGGATCCAAAGGTACCAGGAGTCCGTGCTGAAGCATGTATTGAATAAGACCGGCTGTCTTCAGGCAGACAGATTTGCCACCGGCGTTCGGACCGCTTATGATCAGGATACGTTCTTCATGATCAAGCTTAATATTAAGAGGTACGACCGTCTTCGATTTTCCTTTAAAGGAAATATAGAGCAAAGGATGGCGCGCATTGATCCAGTCTATCACAGGACCAGGCTCCAGCACAGGCTCATCAGCTTCGATATCCATTGCAAAAAGTGCTTTTGCCCGGATGAAATCCATTTCACCCAAAAAATCATGGGCATTGATCAGAAGGTCAATATCGGGGCGGATAAAATCGCTGAAAAGGGTCAGGATATGGATAATTTCTCTGCGTTCCGCATTTTCCAGCTCCCGGATCTCGTTATTGATCTCCAGGCAGCTTTCCGGCTCAAGGTAAACAGTCTGCCCACTAGCCGATTCATCATGGATAATACCTTTGATCTTGCGCTTGTGGGTTGCCTGGACGGGTATCACCAGTCTGCCTTCGCTCAGGGTCACTTCAGCGTCGGGGGAGGTCCAGCCTGAATTCCGGGCCAGGTTCATAAACTGTCCAATCATTTTCTCGCTGGCAATTAGCTTGCTGTGCATTTCTTTCCTGATCCTTGCCAGTCCGGTCGATGCATTATCGCGTATATGGCCTTTTTCATCGAGGATGCGATCAATTTCACGGAGAAGATGACCGGGAATTTCAAGATCTCCGGTAAGGGCACGCAGATAAATGAAGCTTTGTGCTGCAGGAAGGGTAAAGAACGCAAGACAGGCGGAAATTGTGCGGAGTGAAAGCCGTAGATCGGTCATTTCCTCTGTCAGCAGGGAGGTGCCAGGGATCCTGATGCGTTGAAGTGAAGGGGAGAGATCGAGGTAATCCTGAGAGGGGAAAGACATCCCAGTTTCCAGTATGGTCAGGAATTCCCTGGTTTCTTTAAGCTTGCGGCTCACGAGGTCGAAATCGGCGCTGAAAGCCATTTCTTCGCTGCGATTGCGGCCCATTTCAGAGATGCAGCGGGAGCTAACCAGTTGCCTGACCTCGTCAAAACCGGTCTTCTGGCTGAAATTTGCTGGATGGATCAATGTCAATTCGCTGAATGTTTTTCCTGAATTCGGTATATTTTTTTACCAGGACCAAGGCGACAAAGATAAGCAGACAAGCTAATACAAGCAGGGAGATAATATAGATTTCGTGGTTTGGCTTTTTAAAACCCCTGTTATTGCCATATAGCACTATTCCGGACCAGAAGGCAGGATGGGTTTCAATGTCTGACTTGGTGGCCTGAAGATAATTCAGCTTGGCAAATCTTAAAGCTGCATCTTTATCATGGCCCTTCAACAGCAGGTCATAAAATGAAGGAAGAATGTTTCCGCTGCTGATATCATCCACATCCCACAGCGTCATAACAACACTTGGTACACCGGCAAAGGTAAAAGCCCTGGCAAGACTTATCACCCCTTCACCTTTTTGGAGTTTCCCATTGCCTGTACTGCAGGCACTAAGAACTGCCAGTTCTCCTTTGAGGTCAAGACTATATATTTCATAAGTATGAAGAACCCCATCTTCACCACAGCCGTCAAATGGATAAAAAGACAATGTGGAAGACAAAGGATTTTCATCATCAATCCTGGTATGCGTGGCAAAATGAAGAATATCATAGGATGATGCTAATTTTTTAAATTCTGACTCTGTTGCATTTTCACCCGTCAGTTTTTTACCGGCCATAATACCGAGAATAGTTTCTACTTCCCAGGTTGCGCCAGGCAGGTCCATTTTGGAAGGGTAATATTTTGCAACGGATTCGTTTTGAACTTGTGGACCTCTTGTAAATAAATTGAAACTTGGTGCAATTGCAAGCACACCGGTTTTCAATTCGGGATCATTCCCCTTCTTTATGATTGATAAAATAGTCGCTGAAGCTGCATAAGTAACTGAACATTTCTTAATTAGGTAGGGTAGGTCCCTGAAATTAATGGAATCTGAAAGGGATATTTTTTCTATAAGTGATTCAAAGGAAAGATAATTAAGTTGCCCATCAGGGATAATGATTAGCTTTTTACCCTCAAGTTGATTGCTGACAGGTAAAATGAGTTTGTTGTATAAATTATTTGCTGTTATCTGGTAATCCAGGAAATCAACCTGGCTGTAATCTGGGACATGCTTAAAATCAAGATTTTCCCTTAAAGCATATATATCAGAAATCAGGGTGGAATCGATTTCCACTTTTCTCACAATAAAGTTTTCAGAAGATATCCTGAAAATATATACAAACTCATCAGCCAGTGTATATTCGATAACAATTTCGTTGTCTTCAAGCAGACTTTGGAGTTTCTTAACAGTAACGATGGAGTTATCATACTTTAATTTAGCATACGCCGGGTAATTCTTTTTAAACTGAGCGATCAGGCTGTCGTATTTTCGCTCATAAATCAATAAATTAGCACTCAGGTAATTTATCTTATTCAGGTCAGGCTCTGAATTGTTATCCTCTTCCCAAACCTGGTTACGATAGAGATACAGGTACTTTTTAATTTCCTTTTCTGCTATGCCCATATCCTCCGGAATAATGCCCAATTTTTTAGCATTTGCATCCCTGAATTCATTGAGTAATACCATGGCTTTACCTCTTTCCGAAATTTCAAAAGCATGTTCAAGCCACTTAACATCATGTGTAACACTGTAAGTTAAGAGGAATTGATCGATTGCCTGGTAATAGGCTTCATATATATCATCCGTTAAAACCAATTGGCTATTCTCACTTTTGTAACTAACCCGCAATTGTTCAATAATGTCCATACATAAGAGGTAAGTATGACATGATGCAATTAAATAGGATACATTGTTATTATTAGTATAGCTGCTACTTAAGTACTCTGCTTTATTTGATAATATACTAATAATAAGATTATCAACGTGCAGTGATTGTAATGGCGGGTTCTTTAAAACATTAGTATCGGTAAATGAACCCGCAACACAGATAAGACTTTCTTGAATGTATTTCAATGCTCTATCGAATTCAGAATGTTTAAAATAGTAAAATCCAATACTATTCAGTGAACTGGCAACATCCTTGGAATGAAACGCACTATTTCTGCAATAAATTTCATAAGCTTTATCGAGGAAGAGAATAGCACTGTCAACATTTAATACAGTCAGGAAATCTCCATAACGGAGAAATGTAAGGGCATCTTCCTGAGTCAGGGTTGAATCCGGACCATAGCTTTCTTTTATGAGCTTTTGGTAATAATATTCAGCTTTGCTGTATTCACCTACCTTATAATGCAAATTTGCCAGATTCCTGTAAGTTTTGACATTATGCTGAAAATTACCTCCAGCCAGGGATAGGTTACAATATTTAATTGCTTTTTTATATTGCCCGGAACTTTTATAGACATTACCTATGTCCGCGTTGAGGGATGAAATTAATTGTTTATTGTCTATAAAAACGCTGTCAATAATCTGCCGGGCATTGAACAAATAGGTAAGAGCCAGATCGTAATCACCTACAAGATAAAACAAAAGACCTTTATTCCAATAAATTTTTCCTAATTCGATGTGAGCTGGGATTCCTTTAATTGAAAAAATTTTCTCTGCTTTATCTAAAAATAAAAAGGAATTATCAATTGAAGATATGCCTTGATAGAATTTGCCAATATTCAAGTATATCCGTCCTAAGGAAAAACTATTTGGCGGATAGAGTGATTCTTTCAAATGAAGGGATTCCAGAAAACAATTTTCCGCTTTTTCAAAATCGCCAAGCTCCAGGTAAATGATCCCTTTATTCTGAATATATGACGCGCGGTCCTCCAAATTGTTCTTTTTCATGTCAGCCAGGCTTAGGGCCTTAGAATAATAAAACATAGCAGAATCATATATTTTGCTGAAATAATAATAATTACCCATTTTATTAAAGCAGGGACCCAGAATTGTATCACCTGGCCCCAGTTTATTTGAATATATACGAATGGCCTTTTCTATGGAGGTTCGCCCCTTTTTCAGCTCCCCGCTGGTCAAATATATCGTACCCCTTATGGTATATTGTAGCGCCATCAGCAGCTCACAGGATGAAAAAATTGAATTATTGGATGTTAACAATGAATTAATTGCAGAGTCAGCCTTGTCATTGAAGCCTTTCATACGATAGATATCGGCCTTGATTAGTTCAACTTCCATTGAAGCTGGATTTACTCCATTTTCTTTTATGCTGAATAATACGGAATCCAGGTAAACCAATGCTTCATCAAAGCGGCTTTCCTTTTTGAAATCGTTGATTTGCCGGGAATTGGCAGGGGATAAATAAAATTGGGCATTTAGAGATAATTGCGTAACGAAAAACACCACTAAGACCAGCATTAGGTTTATGGCCGGTTGGTTAAGATTTAAATCATTTCTCATGCTTATTCAATATTAACAGGTATTTCTAAATTCAATACTAACTAATTGTTAATACCGGTTTTTATGAAAAAATACCCGCCTGTTGATAAATAAAATTATAAGCATGATCAGTACTATCGTTGCAATCCCTAGATAGACAATGGTTTTTGTCAAAATCCCATCATTAAAAATAACCGGTTCTGTTTTCCCGATATTAACATATCCGGCCCAAAAGTAGGGATGTGATTGTAATCTCCCTGCATTCTCAAGGTATGACACTTTTGCAATTTGCAGGGCCACGTCATTTGGATAACCGTCATGCAGGTTTTTGTAGAATAATGCCATTAAATCAGCGCTGCTGTGATCTTCAATTTCCCAGAGAGTCATGACAACGCTCGGTATCCCGGCATAAAAGAATCCCCTTGCCAGGCTAATGATCCCTTCTCCTTGCTCAAGACGTCCCCCTCCTGTATTGCAAGCGCTTAAGACAGCTAATTGTCCTGGCAGGTTAAGATTAAAAAGTTCATAGACGTTCAAATACCCGTCATCCTCTGAACCAATTGCCGGCGGTGTGAAAACCAGTTTCGAGTAAATAGGATTTTGATCATCGATAATAGTGTGCATAGCAAGATGTAAGATCCCATAATTCCCAGCATGTTTTTTGAAATATGTTTCAGTTGCCTTTTCATCTTCCAGCTTTGTCGTCCTGAAAAAGCCTGAAATCATGTCAATTTCTTCTTTTGTTCCCACCATTGGATTCAGCTTCAGGATCGCCGAGTCAATACTACCCGCATTTCTCTCGGCACTCGAATACTCATAAGAGGGGGCAAAGGCAAGTACATCACCGCGCGATTTTCGTCGACGCTGTTGGATTTGTTCGAAATAAATGGTTGCGGAGCTGCTGTAACTGATAGGATTACTTTTAATAAGGTATGGCAGTTCCCTGAAAGTCCTGATATCTTCAGAAGTATTATCGGGCAAGAGCAAATCAAATGATAAATACCCCAACTCACCATCAGGTACAATAATCAACCTCTTATTATCAATTTGCATCTCGAAGGGTTTGATCAAATATCTATACAATTCTTTGGACACCGAAGTGAGTTCTTCAAATTCCTTCTGCCCGGCATTGATAAAGTCTTTCTCGTTAAAATATTTACGGATACTGTCAAGGGAATTTTTCAGGTCTGTTTTAAAGCCTAGTTTTTCTACAGATATTGAGTTATTTGTCAATAAGAAACCAAAAACGAGGGAATCGGTCATGCAATATTCAATCATTGCCTGGTCTTCATGGAGACATGCTCGGACACTGTCTGCAGGTACAATGGAATAATCAAACTTTAAACGGAAATACTCAGGGAACTCTTTTTTATAAAGCGATAATATGCTGTCGTGAGATAATCGCAAATTGAAAACCTCATTGCTCCATAACTGTATTTTGGAGTAATCGGGATTTTCTTTTTGCCTTTCCTGGTAAAGAAATCCATTATATGTGGCAAGTTCTTTAGTAAGATAATTTTCGCGGACTTTGAGCTGAGCAGGTATATTGGCACTTGATTGGGCTTCAAGGCCCCTTAAGGCACTCAGCAAAATGATTGCCTGTCCTTTTTCGCTGTATTGAAAAGATTTACTGAGATATGATGCATCCTTGGTTTGGGAAAACAACTCCATCGCCACCACCACACCAAGATCAAAGACGGTAACCGCCAGGTTATTAAGAATCATCTGGCTTTCTTCTTCGTTAAAGGTTTTCCTTATTTCTTCCGTAACTATTATAGCAAGATCGACGAGTTCTAAGCTGGCTTCCAGGTCTTTAAAAGTATTATCGTCCCCGAATTTCAAATGAAGGGCATTTGCTTTTTGCAATAAGGTTTCCAGGAGGTATAAGTCCAGTATGAAATCATCTTTCGATGGATTTGTATAAATATCATTGGAAGAAAATTCCGGAAGTAGCGCTACCAGCGATGTTTGAATTTTTACCAGCGCGGAATCATACTCCTTGATCTCAAGAAAGAATTCGCTTTGAAGACGATAAACTTTCGAGAGGTCCTTATTTTTATTACCAAATAATTGTAAGAAGATTTCTGCTGCCTCTGAATAATACCAGAGGGCATCTTTATTATTTTCAGATTTCGCTAAAAATTCACCATAATACTGGTAGCAAAGGGCTAAATCATAACTATTTCCCGTAAGGATCATTTTAGCCGATTCAATAGATGCGGAATAATATTTAGCTGCACTATCCTTCTCATCTAAAGCCATGTAGATATTACCAAGGTTCCTGTATATCTTGATAATCCCGGCATTATTTTTATTAATTGCAGCCTTGTTGTAATATTCTATCGCCAGTTCCCTGTCGCCTTTTTTTTCATAAGCAAAGCCCAAATCGAGTAATACTTTCAAAACTTCTTGATTTTCAGCCCCATAAATTGTTTCAAGTATAGAATGTGCTTGTATTAAATAGCTTGTAGCTTTAACATAGTCACCATTATGTGTGTAAACATTTCCTTTGTTCCAGTAAACATGGGCGAATTGAACATTATCTCTGGCATATCGTGTAGTAAGTAATCTCTCTGCCTTATCATAGTAATCCAATGCTATATTGTACTTTGATAAGTCAGTATAAAATTTGCCCAAATTCCAATATATTTTTGCTAAAGCCGGATCATCAATGGGAAATAATTGTTCTTTCAATTCCAGTGATTTCGTATAGCAAATCTCGGCCATTTGAAAGTCACCTTTTAAATGTGCCGAAATACCGACATTCTGGTAGGAGGATGCAGTGAGGTAGTTGATTTCATTTTTCTTTTTTAATGCCAGGTCCAGAGCTTTTTTATGGCATATAAAAGCCGAATCATAATCTGATTGTGAAAGGTAAAGATTGCCGAGCTTATTGTATGCATAATGAAGATTTGTATCGCTATTTCCAAACCGGATCGTCCTTTTAGTAATGGATTGATAAAGAAATTCTTTTGCGGTGATTGAATTGCCAATTGCCAGGTAATAGCTTCCTTTAACCTGTAATAAAGTTGATTCCAGCTCACCATCACCGGTAAATTTCGAGGAAATATCTTCTTCAGCTTTAAGAAGGCCTGATTCGGCAGGATTAAAATTTCGGATTAGAATATTTACGTCACATACCGAAAGGTCATTAAATATTTTCCCCCTCACATCTCCGATCTGGGATAATAAGGAGCCTGATTTTTCATAATAGGCCAGGGCGCTGTCATATTCAACCCTGTTTTTAAATTGATTTGCTTTTTCTGAGTAAAATGCAGAATTGGATTTTTGCTGGCTAATGATTTGATTTGAGGTAAGGATCCATAACATAAACAGCACTAGCCGGCAGTAAACCGGTATTTTACTTTTTAAGTGATAAATTGGAATAAGCCAACTGACACAATTTTTCATTCCAAGTAGGCCCCTTAACTGAATATAGGCTAAATTACATCATTTTTCTATTCTTTTCTTTATGGAAGAAAATAAAAAAGGAGCACCAAAAGGTACTCCTTTTCGTAATTAAATAAAAACGCCGCTTATTTGGATTTAATTATAGTTCCGGTTGTTACGTTTTGTCCGTTATCAGATAACCTGGCTGTGTAATGATAGATACCGGGAAACAAATCCGTACCATCAATTATTACGCTGTGCTCACCAGCAGTATAGAATTCATTTGCAACCTGCTTTACCTGCCGGCCCGCCTGGTCATATAATGCAATTAACATTTGAGCGTCTTCGGGGATGTTAAATTCAATGGTGGTGTTGATTCTGAAAGGATTAGGGTAAGCTGAGCAATTCATAGCCTGCAGGCTATGAACATTCAATACGGGTAATGTAAATCTTAATCCTTCAATCAATTGCCCTTCTGTGTCAATGAAATGGCTGGCATCTTTCAGGATGAGGCTGTAACTCTTTGGTTCCCTTGACCTGTTTTTCAAAGTCGCTTTAATTTTAAGCAGGGGAGTGCCTTCATTGATAATTATGCCTTTCATATTTTCGTCCATCCAGGTAACATTCAAACGATCTCCGGAAACATAAACAGATGCTGAAGCGACAGCACATTCTGCTTCAACCACCTCAAGTTCTTCCGGAATGATGAAGGCGAGGTGCATGCCTGCTATTTCCTGGTGATCAGTACAGGTTAAGTTAAATTCCACGGAGTTTTCAGCAGTTGCAGTGAAATCCATAAAGGGGCTTTCGATAAATATTGGCCGGCTTTTTGGATCTGGAACCAATGATCCATTAACATCTCCTGAAGATGAACCACCACCGGTAGTTACACCGGTACGGGCTGGGGCCGGGATGGGTGTTGAGATGGATTGAAAGACCCAGGGTTGGGGAAATGGGTTTCCCTGGTTGAGGTAACCGATAACGATCATGAAGTAATCATTCCAGGTAATGGTTCCACTGCCATTGACGTCGGCGGCAAGGGTTTGAACTTCATCAAGATCGACGAGGTTAAAGATTTCTTGCATGACAAGAGCTGCGTCACTGAGATCAACACCTCCCTCTTGCTCATCAGTCGAGAAACTTATCACATAGTTTCCCGGTGTAACATCTTCAAATACGTAAATACCTTCGTTATTTGTAACAGCAGAATCAATTATGCTTCCACCTTCAACGCGCAGGTAAGCATTTACTCCGCTTAAGGGGTAATTATCGTGGTATAATACTTCTCCGGTAAAATCAGTTTCTCCCTGTGAAAAAACTGAAATGGTTGAAAGTAAGAATGCCAGGCACAGGATTCTGAAAATTGCTTTTTCCATGATGTTAAGTTTGGCGTTTTTATTAATTAAATCCGGTTGAGTTTTAAGAGGTTTTGTTTGCGGCTTTACCTCTTTTACGTTTTAATCGACGAAGTGTTAAAAAGTAATACGATTTTTCGAAAAAAAAATTAAAAATTCAGTCAATCCTGTTAATGACGGTTACAAATTAAGTCAAATAATTTGTAATTTGAATTCAAATATGTAACTAAATTTGTGATAATCTTTGTGTTGATAAATATTTGAACATTATCGTTATTATTTCGTATTACCTTTTTTCAAAACCATGATAAAACTCCGATGAATGACTTTTTACACTGATGAATCTATAATTGATGGGCTGAAGGGGCGTGATAATGGGATTATCCGGTACATTTACAAGGAGTATTATCCCACGATCAAGTTTCTGATTACGACTAACTCTGGAACTGAAACAGACGCTGAAGATGTGTTCCAGGATGCCTTGGTAGTATTGTATCGGAAGATAGCCAAGGAAAATTTAGTTCTGACCAGTTCTTTTAAAACGTTTTTGTATTCGATATGCAGGAATTTATGGCTGCAAAGGCTTGACAGGAGGGTATTCAGTAATGAATTCCTGGAGATGGAAGATTTGGGCGAATTACAGGAAAGTATGCACCTGGAGCAGCCAGAAGAGGAACAGGAGAAGTACAGGCTCTTCCAGCAGCATTTTTTGCAGCTGAGCCAGGATTGTCAGAAAGTTCTTCGCCTGTTCATGGGGAAGACATCGTTAAAGGAAATTGCAGATATAATGGGGTTTAAGACTGAGAAGTATGCAAAAACGAGGAAATTCATGTGTAAGGAAAAATTGAAGAATTCTATAATAAACGATCCTTTTTTTAAAAAATATTTATCAGACTATGAATAAAATAAGGTATACGGAATGGATCGACAATTACGTCGAGGGCGAACTGGATGATGCCGGCCGCAAGAATTTTGAAGCTGAATTGGCTATCAACAAGGATCTTGCATTTGAATATCGTCTGGAGCAGGATATCCAGGATGTGCTTAGCCAGGATGATCTGCTGGATTTGCGGGCAAAATGTTTCACCGCCCAACAGGAAATGAATCTTTCCAGCAGAAAGCTGGCAAAAGTTGTTCAGATAACGCGGAAATATTGGTACGCCGCCGCTTCTGTACTTATAATTGCCCTGATCACCGGTGGCTTTTTTCTGCTCAATCCAGGAGGATACTCCCCGGAAAAGCTTTTTAAAATGTATTATAAATCAGGCGAAACTATTGGTGTTTCAAGATCAGGTAATGATAACATGGTCGAAGCATTAAGATGTTTTAGCAGAAATGATTTCCAAACAGCGGGGGTGCTTTTTGAAAAGATTCTTTCTAATGATCCCGAAAATTTTGCAGTAATGTTCTATTCCGGGATCTCAAATATCGAACTGAAGAACTATCCCAAAGCCAGTCAAATGTTCGAGGCTATTATCCAAAATGGCGATAACCTGTATATTGAAAACGCTGAATGGTACCTCGGCCTGTCTAGACTGGCTGCCGGGCAAATGACTGAGGCGGAGGCTTGCTTCAAAACAATTGCCGATTCAAAGGAGCATTTTTATTCAAAGGATGCGAAAAGCATACTTGAGAAAATTAGCAAAAGCGAAAAAAATAAAAAATTTCTAAATAATTTGTTCTTTTTGATATTACCTTTTTAAATTTTCCGGATTAACATCAAATTGAAGAAATAATCCATTTGTTTTTTCATGATTTTGGGTTTAAGTAAAGGGTGCTGGGGGGCACCCTTTACTATTTTAATATTCTTTACCTTCCCTTCCCCCCTTTGTCTTATCCTATTAAAAATCGCTGTATTTTCGCTTTCGTATCCTGCTTTCATTCATGATCTAAACTAAAAGCTTATGGACCGAAGAAAATTCATTGTACGAAGTTCAATATTGTCTACAGGTGTGCTGATTTATCCCAAATCCGGGATAAAATCCCAGGGACACCCTTTAGGACAGGATTTCTTACACCCTCTTGTAATTTCAACCTGGGATTTTGGACTAACAGCAAACCGCGTTGCCTGGGAATGCCTGGCAAAGGGAATGCGGGCGCTTGATGCAGTAGAGCAGGGCATCCGTGTTATAGAAGCTGATGAAGATAATTTATCGGTCGGAATAGGAGGATTACCCGACAGGGAAGGGATTGTAACACTTGATGCATGTATCATGGATGAATTTGGCAAAGCCGGGTCTGTTACTTTCCTGGAAGATATTGTTCACCCGATTTCAGTAGCCCGCCTGGTAATGGAAAAAACTCCCCATGTGATGCTTTCAGGGAAGGGTGCACTGTTGTTCGCGCTTGAAAATGGATTTACAAGACAAAATCTCCTGACAGAAAAAGCAAAAAAAGCCTGGGAAGACTGGAAAATCAAAAGTGAGTATAAACCGGTAATAAACATAGAAAATCACGATACGGTGGGCTTATTGTCTATCGATAAATTCGGGAATATTTCCGGTGGGTGTTCAACCAGTGGATTAGCCTATAAGATGCATGGCCGGGTAGGAGATTCACCAATAATTGGCGCCGGGTTGTATGTTGATAACGAAATTGGCGCTGCAGTGGCTACAGGACTCGGAGAGATGGTGATGAGAAACCTTAGCAGTTTTCTTGTCGTTGAATTAATGCGGCAGGGCTTTTCTCCACAGGATGCATGTGAAGAAGCTATTAAAAGGATTGCACAGAATAATCCCGGCAGTAAAGATTACCAGGTTGGAATCATTGCCCTTGACAAATCAGGGAATACGGGTGCCTATTCTTTGCAAAAAGGCTTTTCTTATGCTCTGCACACGGAAAATCAGAATGACTTAATAGCTTCTTCATATTATTTATAAATGTATCTTGAATGAACAATTGGTATTGGTTATTATCTGTCTTGCTAATAACGGGATGTGTTGGTATTGATCGTAAACCCGATTTATTGGATTCGGTTAATCCTTTTATAGGGACGGACGGCCATGGACATACTTTTCCCGGGGCTGCCCATCCTTTTGGAATGGTGCAACTTAGTCCTGATACCAGAAAAGATAATTGGGATGCGTGCTCAGGATATCATTACTCGGACTCTGTCATCCTGGGATTCTCGCATACCCACCTTAGCGGAACAGGAGTCGGTGATTATGGAGATATTCGTTTCATGCCGGGGACGGGCGAGTTATATATACGGCCTGGTGAACCCGGTAAGCCGGGTTCAGGTTACGGGTCAAAATTTTCCCACAAAAATGAACAGGCATCCCCGGGCTATTACCAGGTTTATCTGGAAGATCCCGGGATAAATTCGCAATTTACGGTATCTCCAAGGTGCGGGTATCATCAATATACTTTCACGGATACTGATAGTGCTTACCTACTCATCGACTTAAAGGAATCTGTTGTATCGGAAACTATTATTGAATCATCAGTTAAATTCCATAGTGACAGAGAAATAAGTGGATTCAGAAGAACTTCAGGCTGGGCGAATGACCAGTTTATATATTTCTATGCTGTTTTTTCTAGGCCATTTGATTCATACGGCATAGCTTCAGACGGAATTATTACCAATCTCCAGGAGGAAGCTTCAGGCAAAGACATCCAGGCTTATGTCAGGTACAGGACGCCCAAAGATGAAATCCTGGATGTCAAAGTTGGGATTTCAAGCGTAAGCCAGGAAGGTGCCAAACAAAACCTGCTACACGAAATTCCGGACTGGGATTTTAACCGGACGAGGCTAAAAGCTGAACAGGCATGGATTGAGAAATTAAGCAAAATTGAAGTAAAGGGCGGTAAACAGGAGGATATAGAGAAATTCTACACTGCACTTTACCATTGTTATATTGCTCCAAACCTTTTCTCTGATGTAGACAGATCATACAGGGGCCATAACGGAATTATTCACAAGGCAGAAGATTATAGCGTTTACACTGTATTCTCTCTTTGGGATACTTACCGGGCGTTGCATCCTCTTATGACCATTATTGAGCCCGGGACGACCAGGGATTTCATAAAAACATTCCTTGGAATTTACAAGGAGGGAGGACTGCTGCCAGTTTGGGAGCTTGCGGGAAATGAAACCAATTGTATGATCGGCTATCATGCAATCCCTGTGATTGCTGATGCTTATTTAAAAGGTATAGATAGATTTGACCTTGATATAGCTTATGAAGCGATGGTTAAAAGTGCCGGCTCTGACCTGTTCGGACTCAAGTATTACAGGGATTTCGGCTATATCCCGGCTGAACTGGAAGGGGAGGCCATATCCAAAACGCTTGAGTATGCTTATGATGACTGGTGTATAGCACAGATGGCTATGAGCCTGGGAAAAGAAGAGGATTACCGTTATTATCTGCAACGGGCGCAATCATTTAAAAACTTATATGATCCGGGCACACGTTTTCTTAGAGGTAAAAGAAACGGAATGTTTACGGAACCCTTTGATCCAACTGAGGTTAACTTTATGCTTACAGAGGCTAATACCTGGCAATATACGTTCTATGTACCGCAAGATATTTCGGGCCTTGCGAAATTAACCGGCGGTGATTCACTGTTTGAAGATAAGTTGGATGAAATGTTTTCAACACAGGCCGGGCTTTCAGGTCGCGAGCAGGCTGATATTACCGGATTGATCGGTCAGTATGCCCATGGCAACGAACCCAGTCATCATATGGCCTATCTGTATAATTATGTTGGAAAGCCTTATAAAACGCAAAAACTTGTACGTGAAATCATGGATGGACTGTACAGCTCTGAACCTGACGGGTTATGCGGCAATGAGGACTGTGGCCAGATGTCTGCATGGTTTGTGCTGAGCGCCCTTGGATTCTATCCTGTAACTCCGGGGATAGGATATTACGCTATTGGAAGCCCTCTTTTCGAAGAAGCAAGGATACATCTTGATAATGGAAAGGAATTGGTTATTAAGGCAAAAGGCAATGGTCCAGCTAATATTTACATTCAATCAGCTGAATGGAACGGTGACCAATATGAGAAATCGTTTGTCAACCACGGCGAGCTGATGAATGGCGGTGAGTTAGTCCTGGAAATGGGATCTTCCGAAAATAGCGGATGGGCGGAAGGGTTGGAAAGCCGACCGGTTTCATCTATCACTGAACATCTGATATGCCCGGTTCCCTATTTAGATGCTGCATCAGGGGCATTCCAGGAGACACTTATAGTCAGCCTCAAACATTATGACCCGGATTTAAAGATGTTTTACTATTTTGAAGATTTCCCTGTTGAATCTGCAGTTCCATATACTGAACCGATTGAGCTTAATCATAGTACTAAAATCAATGCTTTTGCAAGCAGCGAAACATACGGTAGGAGTCGGATTGTCACTGCATCTTTTTTTAAAATCCACCACGGCTGGCAAGTAACTGTTAAGAACCCTTACAGTAATCAATATACTGCCGGTGGCGAGATGGCGCTTGTTGACGGGCAGCATGGGGGACCAAATTTCAGGACAGGTTCCTGGCAGGGTTACCAGGGGGTTGATGTTGAAGTAACGGTTGATTTGGGAGAGGTCACAAGTATCAGAAAAGTATCTGCAACGTTTCTCCAGGACCAGAAATCATGGATATTTATGCCGGAAAGGGTTGAATTTGCGGTTGCTGACAGAAATAATGATTTCCAGACCATAGCTGTTATTGAGAACGCCATTCCAGACAATACAGCAGAAGCTGTAATAAAGGAATTCGGAAAAACCGGGTTAGCTTCTAAGGCAAGATATATCAGGATGAAGGCTTACAGCCGGGGAACCTGCCCCGACTGGCATGTGGGAGCAGGAGAGAAAGCCTGGATTTTCATTGATGAAATTACTGCGGAGTAAAAAAAAAGGTGCTCTATCCGGGCACCTTTTTTATATAGCTTAAAAAAATTATCTGATTGGAAACTTGTTAAAGATCTCGTTAGAACGCATCAATATGTCAACATATTGGGCCCTCTGGTAAGCATAAGGATCTTTCAGGTTGTTTTTTGACAGCTTCCCTTTGAAATCAGCAATTGACTGGTATTTCTTCAGTTTCATCCATTCTTCAATTTCTTCGAGAATTTTGCCAATCTGCTTCGGGCCATGTTTATAAATCGTACTGACGATTTGTACTGCATCGGCACCCGCAAGGATCATCTTCAACACATCTTTTCCGGTGAAGATCCCTGTGTTACTACAAATATTTCCTTTTATATTACCATAAAGCAGGCCGGCAAACCTCAACGGAAGGCGATTATCCTCCTCATGGCTAAGCATATAGGGATAGTGCAGGGCTTCTTTATCCAGATCGATATCGGGTTGGAAGAGCTTGTTGAAAAGCACAAAACCATCCGCGCCTTTTCTATCCAGTTCGCTGATACAATAAAGGGGGTTGGTATAGAACGGGCTTAGTTTAACGCTAACCGGGATTTTAACTGCTTTTTTTACACCTTCCAGTGTATCGAGTTGTTCCTGTAAAATAGAATTGTCATCGATATCGAATTCCCTGGGCACGGCATAAAAATTAAGCTCAAGTGCATCAACACCCGTTTCCTCAATCTTTTTTGCATATTCATACCAGGTATCATCATATACTGCATTCAGGCTGGCAATAAGAGGAATATTAAGTGATTTCCTGGCGGCTGACAGGTTTAGCAGGAATTCAGCGGGGCCGTTATCTTCAGTAACCGGTAACATCGAACCCATCTCTGCATGCCGGTTTCCGTAATCTTCTTCAGCATGAAAATTTTCAAGGTTTTCAAGTTGTATTTGTTCTTCAAACAATGATTTGTAAACGATGGCTGAAGCACCGGCATCTTCCAGTTTTTTAAGAAAATTCAGATCGGTGACCAGGTTACTTGCCCCTACGATAATAGGATTTTTTAGCTTCAGCCCGAGGTATGTCGTTGAAAGGTCCATTTTTTTGTAATTAATATTGTTAAGATTCGGGGTCGTAAAAGTATACAAACCTGCCGTTATAAGCAAGGAATTTTTTGGGTGAATCGTATTAAATAAATAGCCGGCATTCATTTTTAATATCATTTAAATAAGGAATTAATCCTGCAGAAAACTAATCTAAAATCGTTATAAATTAAGCTAATAACGGGCGTTTTTATGTCGCAAATCTATCCGGCTAGTTATTATTTAGTAATTTCGCCCTGATTTTTTTAATACGATATACATATTTTAAAGTATTATAATACAGATAGTTATGAAAAATAAAAAATTTACAACCTGCGATGGGAACTATGCAGCAGCACATATTGCATATATGTTCAGCGAACTGGCAGCAATCTACCCGATCACTCCTTCTTCGACCATGGCAGAGTATGTTGATGAATGGGCAGCTTATGGCCGTAAAAATATATTCGGAGATACCCTTAAAGTGACCGAAATGCAGTCGGAAGCCGGAGCAGCCGGCGCAGTTCATGGTTCTCTCCAGTCTGGTGTACTGACCACTACCTTTACTGCATCCCAGGGATTATTACTGATGATCCCTAATATGTACAAGATTTCGGGAGAGTTACTTCCCGGCGTTTTCCACGTTAGTGCCCGAAGCCTTGCAGCACATGCATTATCTATTTTCGGTGATCACAGCGATGTGATGAGCACGCGTCATACAGGATTTGCGATGCTTGCCACAAGCAGCGTCCAGGAGATTATGGATATTGCCGCAGTCGCCCACCTTGTCGCCATCAAATCCAGGATCCCTTTCGTTCATTTCTTCGACGGTTTCCGGACTTCACATGAAATTCAGAAAGTTGAATATTTCGAAAATGAGGATATGGCTAAACTGCTTGATTTTGAAGCAGTAAATGCATTCCGCAACAGGGCGCTGAACCCTGAACACCCGGTTACGCGCGGCACTGCCCAGAACCCTGACATTTATTTCCAGGCAAGAGAGGCCGGAAACCGTTTTTATCATCCAATCCCGGACATGGTGGATGCTTATATGCAGGAAATTACCAAGCTGACAGGCAGGGAGTACCATCCGTTCGTTTATTACGGTGCCCCGGATGCAGAAAATATCGTAATTGCCATGGGCTCGGTGACCGAAACAATCAAGGAGACCATTGATTATCTTATCAGTAAGGGGGAAAAGGTCGGTCTTATCACAGTCCATCTTTACAGGCCATTCTCAGAAAAATATTTCCTCAACGTACTTCCAAAATCGGTCAGGCGCATTGCTGTCCTGGATCGTACCAAGGAGCCCGGAGCCAATGGCGAACCCCTTTACCTTGATATCAAGGATATTTTCTACGGCAAAAAAGAAATGCCGGTAATTGTCGGAGGCCGCTATGGATTGAGTTCAAAGGATACCACTCCGTCCATGATCATGTCAGTATATGACAATCTCAAGCTGAATGAGCCGAAAAACCACTTCACCGTGGGTATCGTCGATGATGTGACTTTCACTTCACTTCCTTTACTGCCAGAAGTTAGCGTAGTCCCCAAAGGAACATTCGAAGGTAAATTCTATGGTTTAGGATCCGATGGAACCGTTGGCGCCAATAAAAACTCTATTAAAATCATCGGTGATAACACAGACAAATACTGCCAGGCATATTTCGCTTACGACAGTAAGAAATCGGGCGGTATCACAACATCCCACCTTCGTTTCGGCGATAAGCCTATCAGGTCGACTTACCTGGTGACCACACCCGTTTTCGTGGCCTGTCATGTACCTTCTTATCTCAATAAATACAACATGCTGAAAGGCTTGAAAAAAGGCGGGACTTTCCTTTTGAACAGTATCTGGGATGTTGAAGAAACCAAGACCAAGCTACCGGATTCAATGAAAAAGTACCTGGCAGATAATGATATCAATTTCTATATCATCAATGGAACAAAAATCGCTGATGAGATAGGGCTTGGTAACCGCACGAACACGATCATGCAGGCCGCATTCTTCAAGATCTCCAATGTAATCCCTTATGAGATTGCTGTGGAAGAGATGAAGAGAATGATCAGGAAATCATTCGGTAACAAAGGGGAAGAGATTGTCCGCATGAACAATGCCGCAGTTGATGCAGGGTCAGCCGTTATTAAAGTTGCAATTCCTGTTGAATGGAAAAAGTTGGATGGCATTGATAAAAAGGTTGATGAAGATGTTCCGGATTTTATCAGGAATATTGTCATCCCGGTTAATAACCTGAAAGGCGACGACTTACCTGTTAGTGCATTTTTAGACAGGGAAGACGGTACATTCATGTCAGGTACCACCGAGTACGAAAAACGCGGTATCGCAGTAAATGTTCCGGAATGGAAGGTTGAGAACTGCATCCAGTGTAATCAGTGCGCTTATGTTTGCCCTCACGCCTGCATCCGTCCTTTCCTTATTTCTGACGAAGAGATGAAGAACGCTCCTGAAGGAACTTCCGTGCAGGAAACAAAAGGAAAATTAGCCGGATACCATTACCGCATCCAGGTAAGTGTACTTGACTGTACAGGTTGCGGAAACTGTGCCGACAATTGCCCTGCAAAGGAAAAGGCCCTGGTTATGGAACCGTTGGAAAGCCAGTTAGGTGAAGTCGAAAGATGGAACTACATTTCGAAAAATGTCACATACAAAGACACTCTCGTCCCTAAAGACCAGTCAGTTAAGAACAGCCAGTTTGCCCAGCCATTGTTTGAATTTTCAGGCGCCTGCGCGGGTTGCGGTGAAACACCATATATAAAGGTAATTACCCAGTTGTTCGGCGAAAGAATGATAGTAAGCAACGCTACAGGTTGTTCTTCAATCTATGGCGGATCTGCCCCTTCAACACCTTACAGGCCGAATAATATTAGCGGCCACGGACCGGCATGGGCGAACTCGCTTTTTGAAGATAATGCAGAATATGGCTTCGGCATCACCATGGGGGTTAGTAAGTTAAGGGACCGGATCGCTTTACGTATGCAGGATTCACTGAAAGCCGGCATTGCTGAAGACCTGGCAGTTGCTTACCAACAATGGATAGACAACATGATGGATGCAGCAGGCTCTGAAGAAGCCGGCAAGAGGCTGATCCCACTACTGGAAAAATCTAAGGACCCAATTGCAGCTGAAATCCTCAGCCTGAAGCAATACCTTGTAAAAAAATCAATCTGGATCATTGGTGGCGACGGCTGGGCTTATGATATCGGTTACGGTGGCCTGGACCATGTGCTCGCTTCAGGGGAAGACCTGAACGTGCTTGTTCTGGATACCGAGGTGTATTCAAACACAGGTGGCCAGGCTTCCAAATCGACGCCGGTAGGTGCGGTGGCTAAATTTGCTGCATCAGGTAAAAAGATACGCAAGAAAGACCTGGGGATGATGGCTATCACATACGGGTATGTTTATGTTGCCCAGGTAGCTATGGGTGCCAGCCAGAACCAGTATTTCAAGGCATTGAAAGAGGCTGAAGCTTACCCCGGCCCTTCGCTCATCATTGCATATTCTCCTTGTATCAATCATGGCATACGCAACGGGATGGGACAGACGCAGTACGAACAGGAACTGGCAGTCAATTCAGGCTACTGGCACCTGTACCGCTATAACCCGCTCCTGGAAGCAGAAGGCAAGAATCCGTTCCAGCTTGATTCCAAAGAGCCCGACTGGAGCCAGTTCCAGGGCTTCCTCAACGGGGAAGTACGTTATTCTTCACTGAAGAAAACATTCCCTGGTGAGGCAGCACGCCTGGATGCAATGGCCGAACAAAATGCCAGGTGGAGGTTTGAAACCTACAAGCGCCTGGCAAATATGGAGTATTCAGTAAAATAGAAATTAATCACCTTGATAACTATAAGTTTGTGTTCAGTACCTTCAGGGACTGAACACAAACTTTTTTAGTATAACCCGGGCACTGACAGGTTTCCCGTCGAGTTCTGCAGGCTTCCACATTCCTTTCATTAATTTTATCAGCCGTATTACTTCCAGGTCAGTGTATTTATCGAGTGAGTAAAGGATACGGATATCATTGATC
>CAYJNJ010000066.1:0-27254 GCA_964371595.1 uncultured Bacteroidales bacterium
GATCAAGGGGGAAAAAGCCTGGCTCACCATCAAAGGCATCAGCCATGGCGCGTCACGTGCCGAATTTGAATACGAAATACCCTTTACCGATGCCCGTTTTATGCTCGAAAACCTCTGCGAAAAGCCAACGATAGAAAAGCACCGCTACCTCGTCCCTTTCGCCGGGTTTAACTGGGAAGTCGATGAGTTTCATGGCGAAAACGACGGACTTGTCGTGGCCGAGATCGAATTGCCTGCTGAGGATACCGTTTTTGATCTTCCCGCCTGGGTGGGAGAGGAAGTCACCTCCGATGCCAGGTATTACAATGCTAACCTGGTTAAGAATCCTTACAAGAATTGGTGAATCCGGGCAGCAAATATGATCCGGCGGAAAGCTATTCCTCGCGACTGACGAATTACAGGGAAAGGATCAAAGTTACCCGGAACCGCCTGAAACGACTGGCCTTTTTCCGTCTCCTGATCTTCCTGTTAACCTTCATTATGACCGTCGTTGCCACCCGCTGGAACATGACGGCCATCATCGCGATCATCATTTCCGGTATTACCGCTTTTCTTCTTTCGGTCATGCATTATCTTAAGCTTCAGCGGGAGTTGAAGAAAGATGAGAACCTTGCCGCGATCAATGAGAATGAGCTGAAATCCCTGGGCGGCGACTTCTCGATGTTTGAAGACGGCGATGAATTCAGCGACCCCGATCATCCCTATGCCGATGACCTGGACATTTTCGGCCGCCAGGGCATTTTCCAGTTCATCAACCGCAGCGCTACCAGTCTCGGGAAAGACAGGCTGGCGCAATGGTTCCTCCAGCCTTTTACCGAACCCGGCCTGATCCGTAGCCAGCAGGAAGCAGTGGGTGAAATGTCCGCCAGGCTTGATTTCCGCCAGGATTTCCTTGCCACCGGCTACCTTGAAAAAGATTCCCCTTCCGACAAAGCCGACCTCTTAGCCTGGGTCAGCGAGGCGCCGGAATTCAGTCACCGGAAATATAGCTTTTACCTGGTATTCATCCCGGCACTGACCTTTACCGTATTGTTTCTTGCTATTTTTTCCTTCATAAGCCCGGCCTGGATACTGCTGTATCTTGCCGTTCCTTTCGGCATTACAGGAGCAAATCTTAAAAAGATCAACCGGAAATACCGCATGCTTTCGAAGAAATCGGACCTGCTGAAAGAATATTCCGGATTGCTCGGATTAATTGAGAAAGAAGAATTCACTTCAGCGAAAATGGCTGGCCTGAAAGACATTTTGAAAGGGAAAGGAGGCATGCCCAGCGAAGCCACGAAAAAACTTTCCGTAATCCTCGATGCATTTGATGCGCGCAATAATATGCTGATGGGTTTTATACTGAATTTCCTCTTTTTGTGGGACATCCTGCAGGTCAGGCGCACTGAAAACTGGCAGGCCGCGCACCGGGAGGACCTGCCACGATGGCTCGATGTGCTTGCCGAAACCGATGCCATTTGCAGTCTTGGCAATTTCCATTACAACCATCCCGGGAGCATTTTCCCGGGGATCAGCAATGACGAAACGCTGTTAACTGCCAGATCGCTCGGGCACCCGCTCGTCATTCCCGCCGACCGTGTCGACAACCCCGCGCTTGTTCCCGGCTGGCAGCATTTCACCATCATCACCGGCGCGAACATGGCCGGCAAGAGCACTTACCTGAGGACCGTCGGCGTGAGCCTCGTCCTGGCGATGACCGGCAGCGCCGTGATTGCGGAAGAGATGACGTTTAGCCCCGTGAGCCTTGTCACCAGCATCCGCACAAAAGACTCGCTCCAGAAGAACGAATCCTATTTCTACGCAGAATTAAAGAGGCTCAGGTATATCATCAGCCGGCTGGAGGAAGGCGGGAAGCTGTTCATTTTGCTCGACGAGATCCTCAAAGGCACGAACTCTCGCGACAAGCAGAGCGGGTCCATAGCACTGCTCGAGAAGCTGCTGCGCTTCAAAGCGTCAGGTTTCGTAGCCACCCACGACCTCGCCCTCGGCGAGATGGAGAAGCAATACCCCGGCCAGGTCATCAACAAAAGCTTCGAAGTCGTCATAGAAAACGATCGGCTCGTCTTTGATTACAAGCTCAAGGACGGCGTAGCAAGGCAGATGAATGCCACTTTTTTGATGAAGAAAATGGGAATCACAGACTAAGACCTCACCCCCTGGCCCCCTCTCCAGGAGGAGAGGGGGAATGAAATTCCGGATTGGCATTGCAAAATAACGAGTGATCAGGGAAGCGTTGAATTTTTGAATTTGGAATTTGTTTGGAATTTGGTGCTTGGAATTTGGAATTTAGCGCACCATATTTGAAATTTCTCCTATCTTTGCCGGGTGCCGGTCTCGTGGCCGAGTGGCTAGGCAGCGGTCTGCAAAACCGCGTACAGCGGTTCGAATCCGCTCGAGACCTCGATTAAATCACATAACCCCCTTGTTTAACAATGTGTTAGGCGAGGGGGTTTTTGCCAGGGGCTGTGAGAGAAGTGATGGATCATCAGCCAATTACTTTTTTTCAATATTTTCACTTCTTTAAATAAAAGACGGTATTACTTTTGAAGCTTTAGCATTCGCTAATTGCGAAAATACTTAGAAAAATAATCACAATCCCGAATCACATCCTGATAATATTTTGTGTCGGAATATTGAGTCTTTAACAGTTCGAATCCTTCCCAGGCTAGAAAATCGGGAATGTCGCTACGTTCCCAATAGGGCTTAGAGAAAATCGTACTATTATAGTATTCGTTACGCTCACATTTTGCCAGCATATATGCACATTTTGCCTTTTGTTCTTTTGTGGTTGCAGCATCGTAGGCATTTTGATAATAAAACCTGGCAATACTCATGTCAGTCAACATTTTTTTATAATAGTCCTCAAGCATCGAAGGTGTGCTGCCAGAGCCAATTATTTTTCCTTCATAAAAGACCCTTGCGTTGCCAAAATGTGTGATATTATAAAACGAGTTCCCAAGCAATAAGTAATTGTTGTACAAATCTTCACCGGTATTTACTTTGTGCTGCATTATTTGTATGGTCTCCAAAAATCGATAAATGGTGAATTTAGTTTTCTGTACTGCAGCATGTTCGCAATCATGGCAATCCTTAATAAATCCGTTAAAGGGATTTGCCGACAAAAGAACATCTTTTATCCCATCAGCCTTTACTATATAGGCCATCGCTTCGTTAATATTGTTTTGGAATGTGCTCATAACTGCCTGGTATGCATAAATCTCACCTAAAGAGATAGGATATATTTTTTGGGCACATTCCTCGAATGGAGTTTTCCCGGGTTTTTCCATGAAAAATTTCATAGCTTCCAACCTGGCATTATTGCGATAAAAATCGTTTTTTGGGTTGAACAATTCTGCAAAAACTATATTATTTTGACTTGCATACAATGCGGAGATATATCCACGACTCCAATAATATGCTCTTTCATACCTGAAATATTTAGGAGCCGACTTCTTTAATTCGAAGTAAATCCAATTCAATTCAGCTACTATTTTGTTACCGGCATTTTCGTCCATAATATTGATTTCACTCAACATATTGACAAATCGTAATACTCTGAGCTGGTCTTTTATAATTCCATCACCTGGCATTTGTTCTTCCGTTTTATCGAAATAATTGCGGGCTAAAGAGTATTCTCCGTTTAGTGTCTGAAGATAACCTGCTGACATATTCCATAAATAGGGTTTGGCAGTTTGTCCTGAAATCGCTATCTTATTCACAAGATACAAAGCATCCTTGTTGAGCTTTTCTTTTAAATCGCTCTTATATTTCGCTATGGACTCTGAAATGATCCCACTCACATTCTCCTCTTCTTTGTTGACTAAACGTGTAAGTAAGTAGTCTAAATGCGGATTTTTTGGATTGAGTTTAAAGATCTCTTCAATAGCGCGAGTTTCATCCTTGTAATATCCTAAAAGTGCCCAGAGTGCAGCTTTTTCATCATTGGTTTGTGCAAGTTTCAACGATTCGTTCCAGTCGGCTTCACTTTGTGGGTGAAAATCATAAACAGCCGGCTGGCGTAAAACCGGACATTGATCGAAAACGATACTGTTCAGGTAATTCGAGCGGGCATAATTTTTTGCTTTGTATTCAATGCCTGCAATGTATGATAATGCCCTGTAATACAATGTGTTTTTAGGAATATTAATTTTCGTTTTTTCAAAAAATGGAATGGCTTCAATTTTCAAATCGCTGTAGAAATATGCTTTTATGGTTTGAAACCAGTACCTGTTTCTAAGAAACGGATCTGAAGTTGTTTGAAATTTGTTTTCGATTTGAGAAATCAACGCCGGCTCAACCTTTGTCTGCGCCTTCTCAGCTTCATAATCCCAATAATTGTACCTATCAAGGGAACTTAATTCTACCTGTTTTGCCAGGTATAAGAACTCGATGAAAGCCCTTATATCATTGTCATTAAAATTTATTAACGGGTGCCGCGGATTGTATTCCGCAGTGTTTCTATTGTTAACTATAGATCTGTAAAAAACGTCGATTTCCGATTTACTGCTGTCATTTAGCAGGAAATAGCGAACATCAGTTTCCGGCATTTTGTTTTTAAGAAATCCCGACCAGTCTTTTACGATTTCTTCGCTAAAACGCGTTCTATGTCCGTTGTCATGAGTAATGTCATAAAACATTTGGCCCGATGAATAAAATAAAGGTTTGTACGAATCATCGGCAAAGGTTTCCGGTGTAAAATCGGAATATCCGAACCAGTTGTTGCCATCGTCAAGACAAGCAAGAACAATGCTGAAAGCAGCGCCCACAAGTACGCTAAAAATAATCAGCAATATTTTTAAAAATCTGACATTCATGAGTATAATAATTTAAATTTGACGAATCTAAATCGAAAAAAATAATCTGCCCGGGTTTCTTTGGCATATTTTCGCTCAGATCTTTTACCATTTCTCTTAAATCTTCCAGCCGTATAGTTTCAAATTTTATTTCATCATTTTGTTTGAAATAATATCCGAATTTGAAATTGGAATTTTTTACAACTATATGGTATTTATCAGAAACATAGAAATTGCTGTCGTTTGCGAAATTTACCGGATTCATTTTTGCGATTAAATTTATGATTTTGTTATTACTGATATGCACACCACGCGAAAAAATCGGCAAAGCAATATCCAACTCCAATGGGTACATTTTCAGTGAAGCAAGATATTTTTCGGCAATTTCCCTGTCATAAATCGAATTGAGAGAATCAGGAGCAATTGTGCCCATATTGTAATACATCAAAACACCAGAATCCACGGCCGGAATGCCCGTTTTTTTAAAATACTTAATTTGATGCAGACGAATTGTGACAGATAGTTTTTTCTGACTGATTTTTTTAAATACGCCTATGAATTTCATAAAATTATCTTTGCTTTTTAAAGTCCAATCGCAATCGATTTGAATTTCATCACAATTAATGTTGTTTTTTTTATTGATCTGCGCGAGATAAGCGATTATTTTGTTCGATAAATCTGCATAATCAAGATTATCATTTAGCATTACAATGTTTTTAATATAAATTACAGGAATTATGACTAATTCCGAAGGGAGTGCACTAAATTCTACTGGCTCATGAGGATATGGAATTTGCCTGTTATCCAGATCAATATCAAAATACCGGACATAAATATTGCGGACATTGTTTTCACGCAAACAATTCTTCTCATTTTCAGATAAATTGAAAGTCGTTTTCCAATAATAAAAAGAAACTACTGGAGTATTACTATCTGTTTTGCAGGAATTAAGAATCGCCAGAAAAATAATAAAAAGAGAATATATTTTATTCATGATTTGATTATTAGGATAAGGTCACCGGCCGATATTGTTCTGTTGGAATTTGACAAGCAAATGGCGATTCTATTGATTCAACCATTAAAGTTACGACTTGATAAAATACATGTTGATCCTGCCCTTTCCCTTCACATCTATTTCACCCCGGGGTTCAAACTTGAATTTATCTTTTACGAGGCTGTAGGTCGAGTCTGATACATTTATTTTCATCGGTTCGGATGCCGATTCCAGGCGCGAGGCGGTATTGATCGTGTCCCCGAAGACATCATAAATGTACTTCTTGATCCCAACCACCCCCGCAATGACATTCCCCGAATGAATGCCGACCCTCATTTGCCATTCGATCTCTGATTCCAGGTTTTTCTTTTCAAGAAATTGAATCATTTCAACGGCTGACCGGATGATGTTTTCAGCATGATGTACGTTGGCGCCCGGAAGACCGCATACCGCCAGGTATGAATCACCGATCGTCTTGATACGCTCGCATTTGTTCTTTTCAACAATGTTATCAAATGCCGTGAAAATGGTATTTAACTCATCGATGAGCTGCTTTGGCTCCAGTCTCACGGATTGCTCAGTAAAGCCGACCATATCCGTGAAACAAACGGTAACGTCCTCATAAAGCTGAGGGTTGGTCTGTCCCGTTTCCTTCAAGTCATTGGCTATTTCTAAGGGTAATATGTTGAGGAGAAGCCTGTCGGATTTTGCTTTTTCATTCGCGATGTCTTTATTATTCCGCCTTTTTTGCTGCAGGCTCCACATGATGACCGCAATCAGCAGGCTCAGGAGCGCAAGCCCTCCTATCAGTGAATTCCTGAAAATCTTCTGCTTTTTGATGCTCAGGGCCTGGATGACTTCTTTCTGCTTCAAAAGGTTAATTTCAATATCTTTCTTTTCTACCTCATACCTGATTTCAAAATCTGTGATTTGTTTATGGATTTCTTCCGAATATAAGGTGTCTTTGATCGCAACATATTTTTTGTAATAATTCAGGGCCTCGGAATAATTGCCCATTGAAGTATAAATATCCGAATAAGCAAGGTAATTGATCTTCTCCTGGTTAGGCATATTGATCGATTCAGCGATCCTGGTGCTTCTTGAAACATAATCCATCGCTTTATTGTAAAGCCTTTGCTGTGCATAAATATCGGCAAGGTTTGCCAGCACGGTGGCCACACCTGCCGGATTCTGGAGTTCTTCCTGGATTTTTAAAGACTGTTCCAGGAAGTAAATCGCCTGGTCTGCCTGCTGAAGTTTGCGATAACTGGTTCCCATATTGGCATAAATGCTGGCGATCAATTCCTGGTTTTGTTGCTCGTTTGCCAGCAGCAGCGCCTGGTTGAAAATTTCCAGCGCTTTGCTGTACTTTTTTTGCCCGTTATAAGCAAGGCCAATATGATTCAACCTTTTGGGGATCTCCTCGGTTTTGCCCAGCGAACGTTCAATTTTCAGGGCTTCTTCAAAATATTCCACAGCAGCATCGTACTTTTCCCATGTTTTATAAATGACACCTATGTTATTCAGGGTAATGGCAATGCCTGCCGAATCACCAAGCATTTGCTTCAGGGCGATGGATTTATCATGATAGAAAATGGCTGAATCGTACTTGCCAAGGGATTGATAAACCGAACCGAGATTATTATAAGATATGGCAATACTTTGTGTATCAAGACGCTCTATATCCATTGACAACGCCATTTTGTAATAATTTATAGCCCTGTCGTATATGCCCAGTTTTCTGTACGCAATCCCGAGGTTACAGTAACGGGTGGAAATATTGAGGCTGTTTCCTGTTTTCTTATCTTCCTCCAGCGCTTTATCAAACCATGGGATGGCCTCCCTGTAATTATTCAATTTATAGTAAGAGGTGCCGATATTATTAAGGCTTTCGGAGATCAGCCCCGGATCAGGGTTTGGATTTGTTTTTTCTTCCTCTAAAAATTCCAGGTATTTGGAAATTGATTCAGCATACCGGTGCTGCTCATACAATTCCCCGGCAGTAATAAATATGACCGATGTATCCTTCTCACTTTCCGCATTGGCATCCGGTGAAGACAGGATAAGAGATATGTAGAGGCATAAGAACAGGCTGAAATGCTTCATCATGGGATGCTTATCTCAGGTCTTATAAAATGAAAATGTAATTAAATGATTACCAATTGTCCTGCTGAAAGTGCAAAAAGTGGATTTGGAACAGGAGGGGTACCTCCGGCAAAATCTATGGCGATGATATCGTCCTGCAGTCTTACCCCGCCTCCGCCGGGCTGGCTGGCCAGGCATTTCACTTTTTTTATCGGCGGAATGTCATACCTGTGATTCAGAAGAAAGTTTTTAATGTCAAACCTGTTCTCATCCGAATCGACATATTCGGGATAAACCTGTAATGGAGTCGCCCCAAGGCATTTTGAGCCGGTAGGCAGCAATGAAGGCACTACGTATGACGGGCAGGGCAATACCGCCCCCTCATTCCATCCCAGGTAAGGTTTATAATTGACCAGGGCAGCCAGCAGCTCTCCTTTGTAAGGGTCAATGCCTGTCAGCAACTTTTCGAGGCTGCCGCCTCCTCCGACGACAATGCAATAGGAAGCCTTGATGGCGTCGACCGGATCCGGAAAGTCTGTGATCAATCGTACACCCACCTTAAAAGAGGCAAAAACCTGTTTGACATTCTGTATATAGGTGTTATAGTAAGCGCCATCAAAGGCATAGGGGATGAAAAGGACCTCCGGCGGTAGCTTGTATTCGAAAAGCCAAATCATTTCTGTTTTAATCAAACCTGAATACAAACTCAGGTCATTAGCATTGTCGAAACTCCAAAGCGAAAATCTTCTGGTTTGCATGGCTATAGTCCTTTAAATGGTTGATATGATTAAGATTAATAAAACCCGGGCAAAGAGTAATACCAAAGATACGCAATCAGCAAGTGGAAGTCAAAGTTTTTTTGCAAGCTACAAGCCGCAAGCTACAAGCCACAAGCCGCAAGCCGCAAGCCACAAGCCCTAAGCCCTACGCCCTTTGCGCAATAGATAAAATCAGCCCCCTTCCAGTGTTAATTACTTGTTAATTAAGGCTTTTAGCTTGACTTGGCGAATCTCCAAAGTTATTTTTGCAATAATAAATATATAGATATATCGATACATTAAATCTACCATTTATGAAAACAAACGCCATCAAATCAATCAGAACAGTAATTCTCCTTGCGCTTATTGCTTTTGCGTTGAATATTTCCGCGCAGGGGGTTGCAGTGAAATCCTATGCAGACACAAAAAAGGAAATCGAATCGATGTTCGGGTTCTTTCCTATCATGTTTGACGTATTTCCCGAATATGCACTTCCGGGGGCATGGGAAGCCTTTAAAGAACTGAATAGCCCCAGCAGCCAGATTCCTCCCAAATACAGGGAATTGATCCAGCTTGCCGTTGCATCACAGATTCCCTGCATTTATTGCATTTATTTCCATACGGCTTCAGCGAAACTTTTCGGCGCTTCGGATGAAGAAATTAAAGAAGCCATTGCTCATGGGGCATCAACCCGCCATTGGAGCATGATCCTCCAGGGCAATGATGTCGATTTCACAGCATTTAAAAAGGAAGTCCAGCTGATGCTGAAGAAAATGTCGGAGTGACAGACATACAATCCTTGAAAACCTTCCTACCACTGCCGGGGAGATATTTTACCATATCTCCCCGTCTTCTTTCCTCCTTTTCCCCTCATCACTTCGTTACCTCGTTACCTCGCTACCTCGCTACCTCAAAATGAGTGCATTCCCTCTCAAATTGAGAAAATCTCTCCCCATGTAAAATTCCCCCTTAAAAATTACCACATAAAAATTCTTTCCTAAGAGTCAGATACCCAGAAATATACATCTGAATAAATTCACCAGGCAGCAGAATATAAATCTCTGGTATGGCTATTGATCCGGCTTCGGGAAACGTAATACCATGAAGAGATTAAATATTTATCTGCCATTGGGCCTGCTTATCCTTGTATTTATTGCGTTTTCCTGCAAAAAGGATGAGACGCCTTCGGTCGGGTTCAGCATGAAAGCCACCGAAGCTACTGCCCCTTCACAAACTGACAACGAACTGCCACTCCTGGGTTCCTCTTTAGATGAGGATCTTCACCTGGAATGGAATACTGCCTGGATCTATATTACCCATCTTGATTTCAGGGCCGAATATTATGGCTTTTCCGACCTGCTGGGGAAAAATCAATACCCCGATGTCCATGTCGAATGGCAGGGCAATCAGAAAGTCGACCTGCTGGCCAATCCTGTCACATTTGGCAATATCGAGCTTCCCGAAGGTAATTTTCAGAATTTCGAGCTGAGCATGACATCGGCACGCTTCGGGTTGACCAATGAGCCTAATTTCTACCTGTCCGGTACCTTCGGTCCGACATTCAGCGCTACACCTATCTCACTCGCTGTTACGCAGCAGTTTGATATGGAACTGAATTATGATGGGGATAATGATATCAGCACCAATGATGCCTTTATATTTGAAGGGCTGATCAGCATGTCGCTCGATAATGTATTTGCCGGAATATCGGCCGAAGAGCTTGAAAATGCTGAACTTACCCATGGATGGATCCTGATCTCCGCAGAACATAATCAGGACATCTACGCTAAAATCCTGGAAAATCTACACACTACTGCCGAAAGTTCCATCACCTGGAGCCTTCATACTATTAATTAAGTCGCTTCCAGGAACTGTGTTCTCTAAATTATCCTAAAACAAGAACAAAAAGCGCCGCAATCAGCACGGCGCTTTTTTTTTGAGTCGTCAGTCGTCAGTCGTCAGTCGTCAGTCTTCAGTCGTCAGTCTTCAGTCTTTACTACTATTCACCGTTCACCGTTCACCGTTCACCGTTCACCGCTCACCTGATCCGCAGTTTCTGCCCGATCCTGAGTGTAGAGCTTTTGCTGATATTATTCAGTGAGGTAAGGTTTGTCACGGTGGTGCCATAGCGGTTTGCTATGCCATAAAGAGTATCCCCCTTAACAATGGTATAATATTCAGTGCCTGGCGGAAGGGTTTGTTCAGCCGCTGTATCTATTAACTTGTAAAGATTGACGACCGTATCATTCTGAACATAATAATCTGCAACATCAAGCGCCCTGTCGCATAGGCGGAATTCCATGTGCAGGTGGTTCCCCCTCGCCCGCCCTGTAGCGCCTACCAGTCCTACAGTATCCCCGGCATCGACCCATTCATCCGCTTTGACTTTTATTTTCGAAAGATGGGCGTAGTAAATTTCCATCCCGCTGTAATGTCGGACGATCACCAGGTTCCCATACCCGCTGCAGTACTTTGCATAGCGGACCATTCCGTCCAGGCCGGCTAAAACAGGGGTACCGGCCGGACAGCCGATATCCCATCCCGAATGATAATAAGTACAACCACGCCAGAACTTTCCGTTAACCGGCATGATGAAGGGGTGAACAGAGTCGCAGGGCTCCAGGCCTTCGCCAATCATAGCGGTATCGCTGGCTTTCCAGCCACATTTTATGCAGCTTGTTACCCAGTAACTGTCAAAAACTGAATTTATCTTGTTCTCAATTTGACAGGTCGAATCGCTTACCGGTGCAGTCTCGGTGCCCTGCGCGAGCCCGGCTTTTACTAGAGGGACAATTAAAATCAAAAAAATGATCAGATTCCGCATCTTCTTTTCTTTATTTAAATAATGAGAATCTGATCATTTTGAAAATTTCGTGCCAAAGGTAATGGAATTTGTTGAAAGCAACAAGCTACAAGCCGCAAGCCGCAAGCCACAGGCCGCAAGCCATAAGCCCTACGCCCTACGCCCTAAGCCTTAAGCTACAACCTTCACTGGGATATAGATATCCGTTTTCAAGTTCTCCGGCTTTGTGCGGTCCGGTTCATTCAGGTAAAATTCCAGCGGTGGTGCATCACGCAATTCGTAGCCACTTTCAGGCAGCCAGTTGAGGTAGATCTGATCGTAGGTTTGCGAAAATTCTTCGTACGGCCCTTTGTGGCGGAAAATGGCATAAAGTCCCCCGTCGAGCAACTTGTAGCCAACTTCCCCTTCGGGCTTCACTTCTTTTTTCACACTTGCACAGGCTTCGTAACGAAGCTTTTCGATTTCTGTTACTGAAGGATCGTCATAAGAAACACCGATAAAGCTCACCCCGAAAGAAAAGAGCTTCTTTTCTTTCATGAACTTCGCAAGCTTTTCCCATGCCGTTCCTACCTTGTTGTAATCCCCGATTATGTGTATATACACCACCGGGATGGGTTTGATTTCCCTGATCTTTGGTTTTACATTCATCTTTTTAAAATTTAATGTGGATAACTGAACTGATTCTAATCTCAGGGATCCCTTATTCTGACGGTAGTCGCTGGGCGACGTACCGAAACGTTTCTGAAAAGCTTTGGTCAATGCGGCCGGGGTATCATAGCCGATGCGATAGGCAATATCTGATACCGGTTCGGTGGAATAAAGCAATAAAGCCGCCGCCGTGTCGAGCCTCACCCTTATTATATACGAACCGAGAGATTCACGCAGGTAAGCCCGCATGATCTTGTGGAAATGAAACGGCGAAAAATGAGCCAATGCCGCCAGTGTTTCCAGGTCCATCTTCTCTCCAAGGTTCCTGTCGATATACCACAGCACCTTATTAATACGCTCGAAGTAAATTGCTTTTGTTGCAGACTTTGACACTTCATAAATTGTTAAATTGTTAAACTGTTAAATTGCTGTCTGGATCCATTTCCAACTACCTAATAGCCACACCCACTACCCAGCAATAATTTTCTTCAAATGTAATCCACCCGATCCATCCTGCCTTTTCCAATCTTGCTATTCTTTAAAATTTCTAAACAATCACCTTACCACCTTACCACCTTGTCCCCCCCGCTTCCCCGCTACCATACTGTCGTCCCTGGCGGGACTCCCCTTTTCCCCTCTTCCCCGCTTCCCTGCTACCATACTGTCATCCCTGGCGGGACTCCCCGTTTCCCCTCTTCCCCTCTCCCCTCTTCCCCTCTTCCCCGCTCTTTCTCTTGCATTTTTCGCAAATCTTACATCAACTTTTTGCAAAAAATAGACTATTTGCAAATTATCTTGTCTTCTATATACAGTTTATCCCACACAACCCTATCCGGGGGAATTCATTTCAGTACGAATTGCGTATTTGCGGTATGACCTCAGCAAAAAGCCGTTTCTCTAAGGCTTGGGGTGGGTATAACTTTGTCACACAAACACTGAAAACCATGAAAACAACATCGAAAAATAAAATGAGAACGGGCATTTTGCTGCTGTTCGCCAGCATTGCCCTCCAGTTTGCAACTATTGCAGCTACCCCGCTGGGGGATTTCCGGATGCTTAAAAACAGTAATGGCATCGACCTTTATTACCGCTGGATGCTGATGCCGGAAGGCAAGCAGGTCAGGCAGATGAAAGCCGTCCTCGAAATCAACGGGGGAACGAAGGATGTCCTCATGTTGCTGAAAAACGAACAGCAGGCGCTGAGCTGGATACCCTCGGCAGAACAGTTCCGCCATATCGCACAAACCAGCGACTCAGAATGGATCAGCTATATACAGTTTGCCATACCCTGGCCTTTCGCCGACCAGGATTGCATCCTCGAATTTAAGAAAAGTGTCAATCCTGCCGGTGAAACAGTGATCGATTTCAGGACCAGGCCTGATTATATAGCTAAAGTGGAGGGGATCAGCCGGATGAAGGATATTACCGGCTCCTTCGTCATCCGCGGGCAGGCAGGGGGCCATAGCATCCTCGAATGTTACTTCCTTTCTGAAAAGGCTTCGGTAATCCCCAGATGGATCACAGAGCCCATTATCACCGGGAGTATCATTAGCCTGATGGAAGCGATCCGCGATGAATTAACGAATGTATAACCCTGAATGACTGAAAGCCATGAAAACACTAAAATTCAACCCGGTCCGCTCAGTAGTGAATAAGCTGAGATCGATCAAGGCAGATCCGATGAAAATATGCTACGGCTTCGCATTCGGGGTATTTATGAGCACCACGCCGCTCATAGGCTTCAAATGGCTGGTGGCACTGCCCATCGTGATGTTGGCCAAATGGAACAAGATGGCCTGCCTTGTCGGGATACTCCAGGTTAATTACATCACCGGCCCGTTATTTTATGCCCTGGCCTATTTCGTGGGGAAATCGGTGTGCGGCTACAAGGATACCTTTGAAATGCCTGCCAGGATGAGTTTTGCTGCATTTACAGATATTTTCTTCGGAAATGCGGATGTCTTTATTTCCCTCCTCACAGGTGGGTTGATCCTCAGCATCCCCATGACTATCGGGGCATTTTATCTTGTCAGATCTGTGTTTTCCGGTAATTTAAAAATCCAGGCAGCATGAAAGCAACAGAAGCCTATACCCTTATAACCGGGGCCAGCATGGGTTTAGGAAAAGAAATGGCCATCGAATGTGCCCGCAGGGGCAGGAACATCATACTGGTCGCATTGCCCGGCCGGAACCTTACCCAGCTTTGCGAAGAGCTTGAACTGAACTTCGGGATCAGGGCCGTTGCAAGGGAATGTGACCTGACGGATGAAAAAGCGCTCAGCAAACTGGCTGCCGACATCCTTGTCAATTACTCCGTCGACCAGCTGATCAACAATGCAGGGGTGGGAGGGACAGCCAGGTTTGACGCAGCTTCTGCCGCCTACCTCGACCGGATCATCCATCTCAATGTACGTGCCACCACCATGCTTACCCACCTGATGCTCCCTTCTTTGAAAGACCACCCGAAAGCCCTGATCATGAATATATCCAGCGTCGCAGCCTTCGGCCCTCTTCCGTTCAAGACTATTTATCCTGCTTCCAAGGCATTTATCTATTCCTTTTCCAGGAGCCTGAGCAGGGAGCTGCGCCACACCGGTGTCCGCGTCGTCGTGGTCACACCGGGGCCGATCGTAACCAATCCCGATGTGGCGATGAGGATCATCAGCCAGGGATTTTTAGGCCGCATCGGACTGCTTACCGCCGGAGAAATCACCCGTATCGCCCTCGATGGGGCAGAAAAAGGCAAGGAGGTCATCGTGCCCGGATTTTTTAACCGGCTGAACCGCTTCCTCGCCAGGGTAACCCCGGAATCATGGAGGCTGTCGCTCATGGATAAAGTCCTTCAGAAGGAATTGACAATAAAAGTTAGTACTTAACACCTAAAGAATAAAATCATGAAAACGTTGGTAACAGGAGCAAGCGGTTTACTCGGCTCAAATGTGGTAAGGGAATTATTAGCCCGCGGGCATAAAGTAAGGGTGCTGGTAAGAAAAGGATCTGACCTGCGCACACTGGAAGGCCTTGATATAGAATTTTTCTACGGCGACCTGCTGGACGAAGCGCAAGAACTGGAAAAAGCCTGCAAAGGATGCGATTATGTTATTCATTCAGGGGGCAAAACGGCCGGTCATCAGACAAAATTCTCCGATTACGCTGCCATCAATATAAAAGGGACTAAGAATATCGTTCATGCGGCGGAGGCAGCCGGGGTCAGGCGTATGGTCCATGTCAGCAGTTGTTGCACCTTCGGTGGCGGCAGCCTGGAAAATCCCGGGACGGAGCTTTCCGAATTCACCGGTTTCCGGTTCAACTCAGGGTATATCAACAGTAAATACCTTGCCCAGCAATGGGTTTTATCGGAAGTCGAAAAGACGCAGTTCCCGGTGGTGATCGTCAACCCTACCCTGATGATCGGACCGTACGACGGGCGCCCGAGCTCCGGGGAGATCATCCTCCGTATCCTCAGGAGCCAGTTTCAGTTATGTCCCGATGCCGGGAAGAATTTTATTGATGTGAGGGATGCGGCTACGGCAACCTGTAATGCCCTAACGATGGGCAGCCCGGGTGAATCTTACCTGCTGGCATCGGAAAACCTCAGCTTTGCAGGATTTTTTGCGAAAGTGAACAGTATTTATGGAAAAGAAGGGGTAAGAATTGTAGTCCCGGGCGGATTACTGAAGGGTGCCGGCTTGCTTGGCAATGCTTTCCAGGCAATCACTAATCATGAAATACCCCTGAACCTGGTCAATACCAGGCAACTGGCCACGGAATCCTATTTCTCCGCCAATAAGGCCGTAAGGGCGCTGGGGCTGCCACAAAGGCCGGTGGATGATGCCATCCGGGCTGCTATCAACTGGTTTGTCAGCAATGGATATCTGCAGCCTTCACTGGTTCACGGACCCTCGGTACCTGCTGTCGCCTGATTTTCATCAGTGATATTTTACCAGAGAATTGTACTTTTATATAAAGATTGTCATGAAAACTCCGGAATCCCTTGCCGTCTTCACCATCGCCGCAACCGTGGTTTCTTCCTTTATTTACTTTTTACTCCTCGACTGGCTTAAGAAGGATAAGAAAGAAAAAACGGAATCAAAGCTGATCAACAGGTATTTATTCCGGAAGATAAGCGGATTCATTATCCTCGGGCTTATCCCCGGTGTCGTGGCCGGTATTTTTTTCAGCACCGGCCCGGCTCAGGCAGGGATGGTCATGGGCAAAACGTTAAATCTATGGCCCTGGATCATTGGGGCTTCCCTCTTTTTCATCGCCCTTAATTTTTTTAATTCAAAGAATGCGGACCTGCGTGCAATGTACCCGGAATTGAGGCTGAAGCAATGGACTTTCTCCGGCCTATCGATTGCCATTGCCGGATGGATACTGTACCTCAGCGCATATGAGTACCTGTTCAGGGGATTGTTGCTATTCAGTTGTATTGAGGCCTGTGGCTTGTGGCTTGCGGCTGCTATCAACATCGCACTTTACGCCGCGCTCCATCTTCCCAAAGGGATGAAGGAAGCCATTGCCGCCATACCATTCGGAGCCCTGATCTGTTATCTTACCATAGAAACCGGTTCCATCATCCCGGCAATTTTCATCCATTCCCTGCAGGCCGTTTCCTGTGAATTGTTCTGCATTTACCGTAACCCGGACATGAGTTTCAACATCTCATAATTCTAATGCCATGATCAATCAATCCAGGGATTTTAATAAGAGCAGGAAATCCGGTTTCCAGGATAAAATTGTTGTAGTTACCGGGTCCAGTAAAGGAATTGGGAAAGCAACTGCCCTCGAATTTCTGAAAGCAGGTGCCAGGGTGGTGATCAATGGCCGAAATACTGAGATGCTTGAAACAGCTAAAGCAGAATTTGAAAGCATGGGCTTCAATTTACTTGCGGTAGCCGGCGATATGAGTGTATATGTTGATTGTTTGAACCTGATGCGCAGGACAGTGGATCATTTCGGAAGGATTGATATTCTTGTGAATAATGCCGGCGGAGGGTTCAGGGGAACTGTCGAAGAAACAAAGCCTGAAGTTTTTATTAAAGTTATTGAGTCAAATTTAATGTCTGCCATTTTTTGTACCAAAGCGACGCTGGAATTTATTAAAGCATCTAAGGGAAGTATCGTTTTTATTTCCAGCCTGGCGGGAATACGAGGGTTACCATCCAATGGACCATATTGTATCGCCAAAATGGGATTGATGGCTTTTGCACAGACTCTTAAGCTTGAATTGTACGACAGTGGCGTCCATATTGGCATTATAATGGTCGGACTTACCGATTTCGATATGAATAAAAAGGTGCTAACGGCTGATGGATCTCTCATCAGCATCAACCGTAAATCGCATCAAACGAGGGTACAGGTAGCAAAAAAGATATTGTGGACCATTCAGAAGAGAAAGTTTGAGGTCATCCTCACACCCCTGGGTAAATTGAATGCTTTTTTCCAGAAACTTTCGCCCTCCTTGGTCGAATGGATCATCAGGCAATCGGATCAGACGAAGGAGTATAATCAGTAATGTCAATGGATTAATAAATAATGAAAGACCTTTATAAACTCTGTAAAACATTCAGTATCTCCACCATTGCCATCGTATCCTGCCTGCAGTATTCCAGCAGGTTTTTCCTTACAGATTGTACCTTTATCTTATCTTTTTCAGAGACCAGCGACGAGAAAGCATGGCTCGCCGCCCCACCGTCGCCGATTGCGAGGTTTTCGTAGTTGAAGCCCGGCACCATCGCCGGCAGCACCTGCTTTATCGAATATGAGCCCTTCATTTCGGGCACGTAATACTGCCGCTGCTGGAAGATCACCATCAGGTCTTTCATACGGCTTACGATATTGGATACCGGAAACTGGAAATTGGGAAAACTTGCAGCAATTTCATTCAGCCGGGATGATTCGAAAGCCCTGTTGAAAACAAGGATATCGCCGTTAAGGCCAATATCTTCGATTAATTGATGAATAAAAGGGATACGCGGGTCGTTGCCATCGTTATTGGCCAGGAATGACCGGTGTTCCGGTGGCGCACCTTTCGAAGCAATTGTATGCAGCGAAAATTGAAAAACGATTTGCTGATACGGACGGCTGTTATCGAAAAGCGGAATTGCCGGCTGGAACGATTCGAAATCGAGGAAATGCAACGGATAGCTGAGGGAATTGACAAAGTGACTGATGGCAGTTTTATCGATATGTGTTTCACCTTTCAGCTCGGCCAGCACCTGCTGCCACTGGCTGTTGTTAAGCTTAAAATCGGGCGGGATATCCCCGAACTTAAGGATGCCCATTTTGTAAAGCTCCCACTTTTTTTCGCCGCTAAGCCGTGAAATATTGAAGATCGAATATTCCGGCACATGTTTCCAGCAATGGCTTCGGAAATCGCAGTCATAGGGATCGGAGCAGTGCGGCCCGATATCGGTTTCAGGGACAGATTTTTCATTTAAAACCTGCATGAAATCGTCGATATTCTCTTTTACCTGGGCCTGGAGCTTTAGCACTTGTTTAAGGACCGATTCGGTCTTGAAGAGCTTATTGATCTCCAGCGGGCCTGATCTTTTGTAGGAAGTATTCAGGACGACCAGGGAAATGTCGGTGATCTGGAGACCGCACAATTTCATGACATGGAATTGGAAAGCGGTATCGAGAAGGTTAACCGGCTTCACTCCCGTTGAACTTTTGACCTCGTAGGCTTTCCAGCCGTCATCGTCATGGACGAGGATATCCACGAAGCAATGCAGGCCGTTGTTTGAAAAGCCGGCTTCGTAGATCACCTTGGCCCCATGATGGATGAGACGGGAGGTCATCTCAATGCTTTTCTGGTAGTTGTCGGGCACAAATATGCCGGCATCTATGCCGCCGGGAAAGAGCTGGCGGGCGAGCCTTCCCACTTCGTGCCCCTGGCTGAAGATAGCCAGTTGCATGGGGGAAATCGTGTCTTTAAGTTCAGGCTTGTGCCAGTTTAAGTACAACGATTTTTTGCACTGCGACCCCCGGAGGAAGGTCGACTTGGATAATGTTGGGGGCATTATACATGATTTTGGGTTTTCGGGTTATTTGTAAAGGCAAATATACGCTGCATCTGCAGCAATCTTGAGATGAAACTTTGAATCTTTCGGCACAATGAAAGTGTCATATGGCTTGTAATCTTTAAATGCTGTTTCTCCCGGCAGTTTCACCGTCATCACACCCGAAACTACCGTCACATATTCTACCGAAGAAGTGCCGAATTCATATTCTCCCGGGGCCATAACCCCTGCTGTTGCCGGGCATTCCGGCGTGCTGAAAGCAATCGATGTGACCTTTCCGTCGAAGTATTCGTTGACTTTTAACATATGATTTTTTTGGTAAAGATAAAAGATTAGTTTTAAAGTGATAATGTGATAAGGTGATAAAGTGGTGGGGTGGTGAAGTGGTGGAGTGGTGAAGTGGTGGAGTGGTGAAGTGGTGGAGTGGTGAAGTGGTGGAGTGGTGGATAGGGTTTCCACTGAGTGCTTCGATGAGAAATTTCCGAAATGTTTCTCGCAGATTTTCGCAGATTTTAAGCGCGGATAAACGCAGAATCAGTGTAACTTAGCTTAAAATAGTTTATCTATGAGACATAAAGCTTTATTCCTCCCGTCTTCCCGTCTTCCCGTCCTCCCGTCTTCCCGTCTTTCACTGCTACTTCTCCTTTTCTCCCTTTCCCCCCTTCTCCTCTCCTCCCAATCCCTCCCCGACACCACGATCCTCAGCATCATAGCCCCGGATACTTTCCAGGCCGTCGTGGTCACCACCAAAGGAGAATTCACAATCGAAGCTTACCGCGCATGGTCGCCCAGGGGAGTTGACCGGCTGTACCAGCTCATTAGCTCGGGTTTTTACGACAATAACTGCCTTTTCCGGGTTCAGCCCGAGTATGTCGTGCAATTCGGTATTTCGGACAGTAAAGAAGCCAATTCTTTCTGGGACAAACACCCCATTCCCGATGAGCCCGTCGTTGGGAATAATCTCAAAGGCGTGATATCTTACGCAAGGGACGGGCAGAATACCCGCACCGCCCAGCTGTTCATCAACAAGAAAGACAACTTCAAACTCGATACTGTTAACTACAACGGACTTCGGGGCTTTCCGCCCATAGCAAGGGTTATAAGCGGCTTCGAAGTGGTGGAGGCGCTCGATGGCCGCTACGGCTTTGAGCCTGCCAACCACCAGGACAGCGTGATGGTGCAGGGTAATGCCTATTGGGAGAAGAAATTCCCGGGAATGGACTACATTATTGAGTTCAAAGTTCAAAGGTCAAAGTTCAAAGATCAAGGGTTAAAGTTCAAAGATCAAGAGTTAAAGTTCAAAGATTGAGCCCGCTCCGAAAAATCAAATTTCTGAAAGTTGCCACTAAAGCACCAACACACAAAATCACACAAAAAATAGATTATCAATGTAATAATTTTTTGTGAATTTTCGTGTTTTAGTGATTTTGTGGCTAAAAAAACTTTATATTCAAAAACATCAATATATTTGTATTTGCCAATGTTTAATTTTAAACCTAAATCCCATTTTCATGAAAATCAAAAATTCATTTCTGGCTATTATTGCCATAACTTTTTTGTCTTCTTCCTTATTTTCCCAGTCACTGATCCAGTATCCCGTCGGATCTTTAAAGTTGCAAATTGAGCAGTATGAAGGCACTAACGGGGCCTCCGTGGTTTACAATCCGGAAAAAGGGCTTTATTACGCTGTTTTAGCTGGAAATACCTCTTATCCGTTGGAGACCTTTGATAAAACTGGCACGAACCTCTACCAGAAAACAGCTGGCGCCGACATGCGAGGCATGTGGTGGAATCCCAAGACACACGGACTGGAGGGGAATTGTTATGCTGACGGCGGAATCGTTTCCATTGGAATTAATGAATATGGTTTAGCGGAAGGATATGAAGGCACCATATTATATGGATCCTACAATCAGCCCAGTGAAAATGTGGCCGGTGTTTTCGATCCCAAAGCCAAAGAGATCCTTTACTTCGATGGTGGCATTATCTGGGGGCATAGCCGTAAAAACGGCAAACTGACAAAAACCCTTATTGTACCTTTTCTTCCGGTTGATATTGCCAATATCAACTGGACCAGTATGATCTTCACCGGAGTGCCAACCATGGAATATGGCCTGTTGGATTACGTTGAAAAGAAGATATACCTGTTTGACAAAAAATCTTGGGAAAATACCGGTACGGTTACATTACCGGTTGGAACAATGGTATATGACAAATTCAATTTCAGCTACGCCAACGGATTCGTTTTCCTTTTCAACCAGGATGACAGGGAATGGACGGGATACAGGATATTCTGATTACTTCTTGGCATAATTTATCATGCCCGTATAATCGATCATGACTGCCGGCTCATGTCCAACCACCCAGGCATCGTGGCCAGGTTCGATCACACCGACGTCGCCCGGACCGAATTCCATTTCCGTTCCGTCATCCATTTTTACATGCATTCTACCGGAAATCTGCATATGGGTATGACGTGCCTGGCAACTCTCTGTTTTTGCGATGGGTTTTACTGATTCCGACCATTTCCAGCCCGGCTCAAATGTTCCTTTGCCGAAAGTAGTGGTTCCAACGGTGACAAGTTCAAGTTTTCCCTTAGGAAATGAGCGGATCTCTTCCGGCATTTCCAGGCTTTTCTTTTCTATTGATTTCATAAAATATTTGTTTAGACTGTGGCTATACTTAATAGTTTCAAAAATAACATAAACAGATATGGAAAGTCAATCAAATCCAGTTATTTAACTAATAAATAACAATGCAGTTTTCCTGATCATGTTAAGTATTCGATGAAATGGTAAATGCTCAACGCTCAATGCTCAATCGTCCATACTGTCACCCCTGACGGGGCTCTTTCATGGACGGTTTAGAATTTCATTTTTCATTAATAATTGTCATTTAAATGCTTTCACCGGGACGCGTGGAAAGCATAGTAAATATGCTGCTTTTGATTTTACAGAGCAATGAGGGGCGATGTTACAGGGTATCCCGAGAAGTAAAAAGGCAACACAAGTAAATATTTCAATAATGGAGGTCAAAGGTCAATTGTAAAAAGATACAGGAAATAAGATTGATAATTGTTCAAAGATTGTAAGCTTTAAACCGTAATTCTCTCAAAGTTTTTTTGTTAATCCAATGTTAAAACTCTTTACAAATCTGGATGCCAGCACTATATTCGTATGTAAAACCAGTTATATATCTACCAAAATCGAATCGTATGAAAACAAGAATCGTTTTGTTTGCAGCAGTACAATTGTTTTTGTCACAAGTTGGCATTGGACAGAATTTGACGGATACCCCCATTCCGGTGACAGTGCTCACGCAGGAAGATATATTTAAGCAGGGGGTGTGGAACTTTTCGCTGAACCAATATCTTGATTTTAATGCGGGGACGAATAAGGACAATGGGGAGAAGACGGGGAAATACAATTCGTTTGATACGCGGATGGAAGCGAACTACTTTTTTATCGACCATTTCGCCCTGGGCGTTGGGGTGCGGATGGGTAGCGAAAAGACGACAACTACTGTTCTTGATCCGGAAACGATAGAGCGGACCAATGTAATTGGTGGTTATCTTAATGCGATTTACGGTACGAACGTTGGCGGGGTCATCAATCTGATTACCAAAGCCAATGTGGGAGGCGGACAGATACGGTACCGGGACGATTATGGTTACGGAGAACTGGACGAGAAGGACAAGTATTTTACAGCGGGAGTAATGGTCGGGACACCTTTTATGATCAACCGCAACGTTTATTTCACCCCATCATTGGGCTATGAATTCCGACAAACGAAATGGGACGATAATAAGGAAGTTCGAAACAGCTTTAATGTCGGCCTTCGCATGGACTTCTTCATGGGATGCGGCGATGACCATTGCGAACTGAGCAAAGACCCGCTGACACTGGACGGACGATATGACCAGGGTAATATGGAGCTGGGCTCCAGGATGTTCGGCAGTTTCCAGACTGGTAACCAGAAGACTACCTATCAAGGTGAAGGGGAGGTCACACAAAAGGATGGCTTTAACAACTCACGTCTTTCCGGATATTTCCTGTATTATGTGATCAATCACCTGGCTGTCGGCGCTAGCCTGGATTATTCCTGCGAGAGTACAAATTCCAAAGACGTTAATTATAAAACCAGGCAGAGCCAACTGGTCTTCAACCCCATGGTCCGCTATCACCTGCCTTTCGAAAACTGCCTGAAGAATATTTATGCTGATGGCAGTTTCGGCTTTGGATTTAACAACAACAAAACTGAAGATGATTATGGGGAAGACAAGGAAAAAGCCTCGGTGATGAATTGGAAACTTGGAGCTGGCTATAATTATTTCGTTTCAGAGCACTTCTCACTGAATCCATTTGTTGGTTACGGCGGCCAGACGCTTAATTATAAGGATAATGACTTTAAAACATCCAATGGCGGGATCTATGCAGGAGTTGGCTGGAACTTTCATCTTTAAAGAATTACGGTTTACGATCTGGAATCGAATCTGGAATATCGAATCATTTCACTTAGCTAAAGAACTGAAATTCAGAAATTATATTAAAATTATAGATCGTAAACCGTAAACCGTAAACTGTAAATCTTTCCTCCTGCCAGGTTTAACTCCCCAGGAAGATGTGGAATCCGAACTTTTTACTAAATGTGGACTTGCTGACGATATTATCGGGAAATAATAATGACCAACAGGGCGAAAGATTAGAGAGATGGGGTGATTTGCGAAAAATTGTACTGGCAAGTTTCAATCTAAACTTTTTTCTCACCGGATAATGATTTGCTGTACATTTTCACCATGGGAATCAGCAATGCGGACAAAATACAATCCAGCCGGCAATTCGGAAACAATGAACCGGACCGATCTTTCAGCGCCGGAACTGAAATCCTGCAGTGTTTCGATCAATTGCCCGGTAGCATGGAAAAGACTTACGGAGTTGATGTGCCTATCTTTTAAAAACTTTATTTCAACAAAGTCATCTGCAGGATTGGGAAAGATTGTATAACCGGCATCATCCCCGGTTTCTTCAACCCCCGTGAATGCGTCTATCTTCGTAATATAAACCCCGTCGGAGCCTCCACCGCTGGCTGCTTTGTTCCAGGTAGCTATTGTGGTTTCACCGGATTGGAAGACTTGATGCATCTGGTAAAAAGGATTGAAAATTGTTGTACTGATCTGCACGGCTGCCGGTCCCCAGGGGAGGGAGCCGTCAGCATTCACCTTTTGTGCCATAAAGCCTGCGACGGTCGACTGATGGTCCACAATGATGCTGTAATCGTCAAGAATTTCCAGCATAGGATATGGGCCGTATGTGTTGAAACTGGCAATCTCGATGCCGTCGGGCATCCAGTGCAGGTAACCGCTATTATCCAGCTTCTGGGCATAAATATCGAAATAACCGGGATCAACTCCAGGCCTGCCGTCGGCCCAGGTGACATAAATATACATATCCTTTTGCTTCATTTGGAAATTTCCCTGGCTGCCGTCGGCAGGGCAGATGTTAACAGTTGTGCCACCCCAGTCAAATACCCCGTCCAGGGTCAGACGGCGGGCAAACAGATCAATGGAAACGCTTCCCATGCCCTGCCAGACAAAGGTAATGCCGGTGTCGTCTTTAACAGCTTCAAACTGGTAACTCAGGCCGGTGGTATTTTGAACGACATCGACCGGGCCCCAGACAGTGCCTCCTGCATTGGTAAAACGATAAGCAAGCAGTCCGGCCCCGCCGCCGTTTCCGGTGGTATGATAAAGGAAGAAGTCGCCACTACCGTCGTTTGCTGCAGAACAGCCGGATTTACCAATGTACGTCTGATTTCCGACAGGAACACCATCATAGGCCCCAAGCAGGTTCCCGTTGCTGTCGAAACGTGTATATCGGGTGCCATTGGAGCCACCGAAATAAGTTGGCTCATACAGCACATAAAACTCTGAACCAACGGGTAAAAGCTTAAAGGAAGTGATATACAATATATAATTCGGCTCCCAGGCGGCATTGGCTACAACCAGCGGATCTGTCCATAATGATTCCCCGGTATTATCGAGCATCTGGAATCTGAGGGTATCGCCGGCACCGGAACCCAGGGCCTGGGTAATCATCCCAAGCATCATCGTCCCGTTACTATTTCGCTGAACATCAAAAGACAGAATGGAATTATAATGGGTCATTACCAGGCGCCCGTCGGCTTCCCACAGTTCATAACCTTCGCTGTCGTAATGCTGGCCGTAAATTTCCCGGGGTGAAAAGCCGGGGTTGCTCCGTGTATCGAGCCAGAATACAAAAGCGCCGCCGTCATCGTCGGCAAAGGACCTGACATTGTTCTGGATCCCGGTAAAATCGCAAACCAGTCCCGGATTCTCCGGATCGGTCGACCATTGGGAAAATCCGATCGAAGAAAGCAATATGAAAAACAGGGAAAGACAAAGTGTAAAGGATTTCATGGCATGTAGGGATTAATTGAATAATACGCCAAAATTATTACAGCTCTTGCCGTTTAAGTAGTTATTTAACAATTGGATAACAAAAAAGATTAAGGAAGGTCTACCGGCAGGTCAATCTCAACATTAGCCTGGTTATTATGCACTAATACCACGGAAATTTTGCCTTGACCTTCCGCAAGCCAGACGACTCGGATGGAATTTTGCCGGTCACCCGGGACGATCTTCCCGCCATCCGCCTGCCAGTAGTAGGTAAGATCATTATCCATTGGAAGCGAGTAGACCGATGGCGAGGTGCCGATAACGATATGGCGCGGGCCGGCCAGTTCCGGGAAATTGAACAGGGAAAGGAAGTAGAAGTCTGTTGCGCGGGCAATCACCGTATCCATGACGGCCCGGTACCTGCCGGGCTCGTATTGCGGCTCATGACCGGCACTGTTCAGTGTGATGAGCTCGGAATGGATGCCGAGATGGGTCAGCCGCTCATGAATAAGGCAGGAACCGCAAAGCTTACTGACGATATTGCTGGTTATGCTGGTATCGAGATCGAGAAATGGATAGCTGTATTTGTAGGGAACAATCCGGTCATTGTCGCCATGGATGTTCAATACAGGCACCTTCTCATGACTGTCGATGATGGCGGTATCGTTTACAGCTCCCCAGAGGTTCACTACTGCCCGGATATTAAAAGTTCCGATGATATCATTAGAACTCTCATCCAGTCCGCCGAGGTCGTACTGGGCGCGCCAGAGATTGCGGCCGGTGCTTTCGGGCCGCTCGGCTTCTTCCATGAAGGCGGCGTTCAGTGCCGTAATGGCGCCGGCACTGGATCCACCAAGCAAAACACAGTCAGGATCGATACGATAGGTCGCGGCGTTGGCGGATAAGAACCGCAAAGCTGCCCTTGCATCCTGGACGGCGCGGTAGGCGCTGCGTTCCAGGGAGCTCTTGCTGGCCGGGTTAAAGCCCATCCGGTAATTGATCGAGGCAACTACGTAACCCTTTTTCGCGAAATCGGTGGCTAAAACCTTGGTTGTCTCAGATGCTTTATCTCCGAGGATAAACGCACCGCCATGCAATAACAGGATAAGCGGGCGGCGACTGAGGGTGTCTTTCAGGGGCTGGTAAATATCCATCCGCAATGGCTGGATATCAGTAACGCCAAAGGAGACAGGATCCCGGTTGAGGATGTGGAGAACGGCATCCCTGGTGGGATTGACGTACATACGCTCCATGGCGTCGAGGATGATTTGCTGGTAATCGTAACCTTCGGATTCTACAGGCATGCTGACGTAATACCCTGTTGCTGCTCCATAGCTGACTTCGGACTCTGTGCCGATGAAAGGGAAAATGGGAGAGAGATAGCGGGGAGGCAGGGGAGCGGGGAAGCTGGGTAAGTTGGAAATTGGAATTTCTTTTACCATGAACAGGTTCAGTTCCGGAGTGATTCCCAGGCGGATGGCGTTTTTGCGGCTGGTGAGGATGAAGCCGGAAATGGTATCTTCATTTACTGTGCCGATGAACTTTGCCTTTATATTTTTATCGTCTTTTTTAAACGAAACTATACGGGGAGCACCTTGCTTCCATTTTACCTGTAACTGATAAACCTCCGGAATGGCAGTGGTAGCGGCGAAAAAGTAACCTGTTGAAGGTTCTTCTTCATTTAAATAAAGAAACGCGGGCTTATTGGAGACGGTGCCGAAGTACCAGGG
>CAYJNJ010000067.1:0-27180 GCA_964371595.1 uncultured Bacteroidales bacterium
TTATTGTTTCATTATAAATTCTTTGTCCGTTTCTCCACTGTTCTAATGAAATAGAACCACTCCAATCAATGGTTTTCATCCAAACGGTCAATGTTAAGATACATCTTCCTGACAAGCCTGTAACAATTGCTTCAGCATACCTTTCATAAGGAACCCACTCAGGTACTAATTCAAGACACCAGAGCCCTCCTTCCGGCGGTGCGTCCGGTACAATGGGGATAACAAGTTCACCCGAATTGTCCATCCAGGTATAGGTTCCTATCCAATTACTGGTGTCTGGTTGATGTTCGGTGGTCTCAAAACTTGGGTTGGTAATCAGGTTTTCGGGATGGGCAATAGAGTTATCAGTCTTGTCTTGTTCGCATGCTGAAATAAGCAGCATCATTAAGGCCGGGGCAACAATTTTCAGTTTCATTTTTCTTCTGAATTAGTATTGTTGATGGTGGTTCATATAAGAAATTCCATCCTGTAAAATATAAAATGGCCCGGTTGGCGCTCTGTGTTTTCGAAGTGTACATTAATCAATCGCTGTCTTCAATTACAAAGTCAACGATGTACCCATCAGGTATTTTAGGCACCAGAACCAAATTGGCATCATATCGCTCGCTTTTACACGTGCCGCAGTCTTTGACTTTTATCTTATATATGTATTTTTTATCCGTTTCATTATTAAGGATTTCTCTGATAAATTTCGCTTCACATTGACCTGTGGACCAGAACCCGAGCAAACTATATACATCAAAATCAATATCGGGTGTGTCTGCACTATATCCGGCTTCTGGCAAATTATAACAATTTGAATCCGTAATATTCAATAATTCAGTAGTACTTTTAATTATGAGTGTTTCATTTTCATTTACAAATGCTTCAACACACATTGGAAAATCACGAACAGAATAATGCTTTTCAATAATTCCCTTGTTTTCATCATCTCCCCGGCAAAACGGTGACTTACTGCATGAATTTATAAATGCGAAAATTACTAATGCTGTAATTAGTGACAATTGCAATTTCTTTGATTTATTACCAGGGAAGAATCTCATGCTTTTGGCTAGATTTATTTAATCATGACATAAAGTTAAGACATTAAAAGGTTAATAGCAGTAGAAGAATTTTTAGATTGTTTACATGCAAAATTTGTGCCTGAATAACTAGAAGCGAAGGACTAAGAAAGCAGGCATGAATTGCGCAATAGACGATTCAGATCAACGAAAAAAGGGCGTTCCAACTAATGGAACGCCCCGTGCAAATATCTTAGATTGAAATAAATTATTCAGCAATAACTTCGAAGCTAACCTCGGCTGAGATTTCCTTGTGAAGCTTTACTTTGGCTTTGTAACTGCCTAATTCTTTGATGGATTCGCCGTCGACTTCGATATTTTTACGATCGAACTCAAAATTAAACTGCTCCTTTAAAGCCTGTGCGATCTGGATCGCATTGACCGAACCGAAGATCTTGCCAGAAGTCCCGGCTTTTGCGCCGATCTTAAGGGTAAGGGTCTCCAGCGTTTTAGCGATAGTTATCGCTTCGTTGCGGATCTTTTCTTCTTTATAGGATTTCTGTTTTTTATTTTCAGCCATCACTTTTTTGTTGGTTGCGGTGGCCAATATAGCAAAACCCTGCGGGATGAGGTAATTCCTTCCATAACCATTTTTTACGGTTACGATATCATCCTTGTACCCAAGGTTGGCGATGTCTTGTTTTAAAATCACTTCCATAACTGCTTCCTCCTCTATTTAAGTAAATCAGCAACATAAGGCATGAGGGAGAGGTGACGTGCTCTCTTTATTGCCTGGGCTACTTTTTTCTGGTATTTGGTTGACGTTCCGGTCAATCTGCGGGGGAGGATCTTTCCCTGTTCATTCACAAATTTCAGCAGGAAGTTAGGATCTTTATAATCAATGTACTTGATTCCTGCCTTTTTAAAACGACAATACTTTTTCTTCTTGGTATCGACGTTAATCGGGGTAAGATATTTAATATCTCCGGTTTGCTGTGCCATGGTTCTAAACGTTTTTAGGTTTATACATTAAGCTTCCTGTGGTTGCTGTTCTTCCTGCGTTTTTCTACGCTTCTTTTCATTGTATGCAACCGCATGTTTATCGAGCTTAACGGTCAGAAAGCGGATTATGCGTTCGTCGCGTTTGAATGCCAGTTCAATGTCTTTGATGATGTCACCATCTGCTTTGAACTCGATGAGGTAGTAAAACCCTGTGGTCTTTTTCTGGATTGGATACGCCAGCTTTTTTAAGCCCCAGTTGTTTTCGAGGACGATTTCGGCTCCTTTGTCATTCAGTAATTTCTGATACTTAGCGACCGTTTCCTTCATCTGATCATCAGATAAAACGGGAGTCATAATGAAAACGGTTTCGTACTGATTTGCCATTGTTAATCGTAGTTGTTTATAAATTAGTTATTTAAAAATGGAGTGCAAAGGTACGATAATAATTTACTTTACCAAAACTCCCGGAAGAAATTTCACCAATTCACCGAGGATAAACATGGCGGCGTTTCCATCGCCGAATAGCGGTGGGTATTGCTTTGGGGGATCATTGAAATATTTCGTGAAAGCTTCCCGGATTGATGTGCTGTCGGCATCAACTATTGCCGAAGCGCCGGCTCCGGGCAGCTCTTTCCATTCCGTTTCCGACCGCAGCACAAGTGAAGGTTTATGGAAGAAATAGGATTCTTTCTGTACACCCCCTGAATCGGTAATGACCATCCTGCAATTGCTTTCCAGCATCAGCATGTCAAAATAGGAAACAGGCCCGATAATGCGTAAATAATTATTTTTCTCAATACTTGCCTGAATCGGTCCTTCAAGATGAGCTGCCATCATTTTAAAGGTCCTCGGGTGAAGGGGAAGGATAATGCTTACCCGGAACTCCCGGCTTAATTCATCGAGTGCCCTGAAAATGTCATTCAGCCTTTGTGGTGAATCAGTATTATTATCCCTGTGAATGGTGCAAAGGATGAAATCTTTGCCAGCGATATCAAGGCTGGAAAGTATGGATGATTTATTTTGGGCACTCCGGGTGAAATAGATCGCATTATCGAGCATTACATCGCCGCAATGGTATACCGCCGGGTGGTCGCTGGAAAACGGCGGTGTGGCCCCGACATCGAAGCCTTCCCTGGCAAGGTTTTCAATCCCTGTTTGTGTAGGTGAGAAAAGGAAGGTGGATACGTGGTCACAGGTAAGCCGGTTGATCTCTTCCGGCATGGATTTATTGTAAGAGCGAAGGCCGGCCTCGACATGTGCCACGGGGATATGCAACTTTGCTGCGGCCAGCGCGCCGGCCAGGGTAGTGTTTGTATCGCCGTAAACTAAAACTGCATCAGGCTTTTCTACCAGCAGTATCTTTTCAATCCCCTGTAACATTGCACCGGTCTGGTAACCATGGCTTCCCGATCCAATATCCAGGTTATAGCCCGGAAATGGAATTTCCATCTCTTCAAAAAAAATCCGGGACATATTATCGTCATAATGCTGCCCGGTATGGACAATCACTTCCTGAATCTTATCACTGAAATGGTTTCCTGCTGCCCGGCTTACAGCTGCGGCCTTTATGAACTGGGGCCTGGCGCCGACTATCGTAACTATTTTTAATTTTCTCATTCCTGGTGATATCAACGGACAATTACTTTGTTATAGTGTGCCTGTCGGTCACCAATCAAAGTTTCAAGCAAATAGATCCCGGGCAGCAGCTTACTCACATCAATCTGCACCTGCTGGTCAATACTCCCTGCAATAGTGGAAGTATAAACTGTTCTACCTGAAAGATCTGAAAGACTTAAAATAATATCCTGTCCTGAAAGACCCCTGCCGGTGATATTTAGTAGTTCATCCGCCGGATTGGGATAGATATATAAAGGTAGTGGTACCGATATTTCAGAAACACCAACAAGGTTGGATTCATAGTATGCAGTCCATCCCGGTGCGGTATTGGTAAGGTTAGAGTTAAAAGTGATAAACATTTTCCCGGAAGGAGAGGTCACAGGGTCAGGAACGCCTGAACCGTAGGTCCCTGAATATTCTGCGATCAGTTGCGAGGTTTGCAGGTCAAATATTTTCAGCATATCCACGCCTTCTTCTGTGGCAAATTCGTCGAAATATAGAGTGACCGAAGAAGCCCCTTCCGGCATGATCCTCCACAGGCAGGCTGAATTATTGTGATAATCCCAGTTCCCGCTTCCATCGGTCAGTGTATCCGTTTGTGCGGAAAGCATCACCATCCCGGTGCAATAAACCGGTATTTCCGATTCGAAAGAGGCCAGGAAACCATCCCCGGCACTTTCCGGTCCGCTTTCAAATACTACGAGCATACTGTTTTCCGTGGATGTGACGGATGCAGGATCATCGCTGCCGGCAAACTGCCCGAGCACCGGCGCATCAGGGTTGTCCCCATCATAAACTGTCACCGTATCCCCCTGATCTGTACTAAATTGCAAAAAGTCCAGGGTAATACCGTTCACTGAATCATTCGGCGTGATCAGCCAACTGCAGTCAGCGCCATTTTCATACGCATAAAGCGGTCCGCTGCCGTCGCCTATCGTTCCGAACAGGGCGTCATAATTAGTCTGACCCTGGCAATAATTGGGGTAAATATAAAGATTGGTATCCGGTACGGCATTGATTACCAGTTCCTGGGCAAGATTGAAAAAGTTCCCTCCGGGAGTCAGGTTATCCGTATAAAAATACCCGTCATATGATCCTCCCCAGCCCCAGTTAAAATGATAATAATCTTCACCCTGGTAACCATCACAAACAAAAGCATGGCCGTTGGTATCAGGAACCGACCATCCTGCATAATACATCGGGATATTCCGGTCAAGATGGGTAACCAGCAGGCTGTCCCAGTCCATTGAAGTAGAATCCCTGAAAACATACTGGGTTTCCTGTGAGAACTTGAAAAATGTTTTAAGCGTATAAGCCGCTTTGTGGTTATACATCCCTGATCCATCGGGTCCGTAAACCATATCAACGGAAATACCAAGATGATTAAGGATTTCAGCCACTTCAGGGTTACTATGGTTTAGCGAAGTCTCCATCAGGTCCCAGCGGTAATCCGCGCTGCTGAAATCGGCACTGAGGGTGCCATATGGGGGGCATTCATAGCTATATGAACCGGTGCCCGAATCAGGCCAGCGGAAATAATTCAGCAGTTGCCCGAGGGTAGTCGCCACGCATCCTGTAACGCAATGCCCGCCTGGGCCTGCCGGATCAGCCGGGCACATTTCATTATAAAAAGTACCCTGGTCCCAGGTCGTAGTAGTCAGAGGAAGCACCTCCCTGCCTGAGAACGGTTGCAGAGACGTCATCGGCGTTTCAAGATAATACTCCCATAAAGCTGATATTTCCCGGGTATTTTCCGCCTTAGTGCTTATCGCATAGGAAATCTGCCTTTCATACTGACCCATCCAGGCCTTGAAATTACCAGGCAGGTATTGCGGATCATATTTTCCGGTAAAAGAATAGCAAAGCACCGGTGGCGTTGCCTTGCAGGCCGAAACTGCAACAAATCCCCCTGCTGAGATGTTAAACACATAATACAAAGGTGTTTGCTCTTTTTCAAGAATGAACGCCCCGGTGATATTCACCTGGTCGATAGCAATATCTTTAATTGACTGCACCCTCTGATGGTAGAATTTTTGCGCCACCCTGCCGGCATCATCCTGGCTGACAGTAAGATCCTGGCCTTTTACCAGGAAAGGCAGCAGGGTCAAAAGGAACGGGAGTAGGAAGATCTTTTTCATGGTCACCGTTTGAAATTCATCATAAAAGTATAAAGAAATGGCAATGGTTTAAAAAAGAAAGAAGGTGACATGTTTCCACGTCACCTTCTTTTTTCTACGTCGACTTCTTTTTTCTTCCGTCGACTTCTTTTTTCTTCCGACGGGTAAATCCGTCGGTTCAGAGTTTTGTCTTAAACTGCTTATTCTTTTACAAACTTTTTAACGACCGAACCTTTATCCCCGGATAATTGCAGGATATAAATGCCCGGTTTCATGTTTTCTGTATTGACATGGCGGACATCACCATCTTTATAATTACTGATACTTTCAGTGAAGATAACCTGGCCCTGAACATTCAGGACTTTAACGGAAACCATTTCACCGGTCCCGGCGGCTGAATAATTGAGCACGGTTTTAGCCGGGTTTGGATAAGTAAGCACACTGGCTGAGCTGTTCAGGTCATCATTTACAAAAGTCGTATTGGAGACCATGATATTGTCAACAAATACATTATCGCCTTCGGCGTAGAACTTATCAGCAAGGTAACATGCAGATTGCAGGGTCAATGAAAACTGAGAATTTCCGTTAGCCGAAAGGTCGAAGGTTTTCTGGTCCCAGGGATCGGTATTAGTGGTCGGGGTGTAATTCTCCACGCCATAAATATCAGAAACCTGTTCGCCGTTCACAAGTACCCTGAGCCATGAATATTTATTCCCGATCGAGTAGGTCTGGCGCATATCGAAAGTCAGTCCGATACCGGCGATACCGGTAGCATCTACGCTGCAAACCTCGGCGAATGCATGGAAGTTGGTATTTACGTTCCAGGCCTGGTCGGGGGTAGTATTAGCAGGTCCGCCTGACCAGCCGCCGTTCATAAAATAGCCCTGGAAGTGCAGTCCTTGAGTGGAGCCAGGTCCGGCAGCACGTAAATCAACAGAGATCTTGGCCCTGGAATTATTACTCAGCTGGAAATCATTGCTTTCCCCTGATTCAAAATCTTCAGAATAATTCAGTTCGATCCCCTGGATAGTAACCATTCCTTCGATGGTTTTTGAATTGCTGCCATTTGCATTGGTTGCAGTAAGAGTAACTGAATAGACACCGGGAGCATCGAACCGGATATGTGGGTTTTGTGTACCTGCGTTTGTTCCGTCAACGAATGTGACCGTTGAGGGATTAATCTCCCAATTCCAAGATGTCGGGTCATATAAGGTTCCGTCGGTAAAAATGACGACATCCCCATCACATGCAGATATGATATCTGATGAGAATAAAACCCAGGGCAGGGGAGTAGTTGTAACGGTAATATATCCGGTTTTGGTTTCAACATCGGACCCAAAATCATTTTCAACCCCTAAAGAAACATTGTAAACGCCGGCTGTATTAAAAATAACATTTGGATTTTGCTGGCTTGAAATATGGGGCGAACCGCCGTCAAATTCCCACGACCAGCTTGCAGGGACGCCGACTGATTTGTCAACGAACTGGACCATTGTCCCGGGAGTGATATAAGGTAATTCGGTGAGGAAATCTGCTGTTGGTTCATAAGGTGTCGTGGAGATGGCAGAAAAAGCATTGATCCTGCCTGCGCCAAGCTGGCCGGCATATCCTTCATTTCCGGGTACTGCATCGATGTCATCGCAGCTTGCCTCGAGGATAGCCTCAAGCTCGTCCGGGGTAAGCTCCGGGTTGACAGAAAGGATAAGGCCGCAAAGACCGGACGTCATTGGACAGGCCATAGAAGTGCCGGCATATAAATCGTAGTAACCGTATGTGGTAAAATCATAAGTAGTACTCAGCAGGCCATAGGTACCTGCGGCACTTGTGCCTCCCGGTGCGCTTACGTCAACAGTAGCACCATAATTCGAGAAGTCAGATTTAATATCGGATTCATCAGTTGAGGCTACGCTGATAACATGGTTGTAAGCCGACGGGTAATGAGGGGTATTCACTCCGCTGTTACCAGCTGCGCCAACGACAACTATACCCATTCCCCAAACAGTGTTTATGATATTTTGTTCCGAAGTGCTGTAGCCTGAACCACCCCATGAACAACTGATCACGTCTGCACCGTTATTGGCTGCCCACTGTATGCCGGCAAATCCGCCGTTAATCTGGTTAGGATTACTGGATGAAGCTTTAACTCCTATGAGGCTGACGTTATAACCAATAGAAGCAACACCGATCAGGTTATCCGACTCAGCCCCTACCAAACCGGCACAATGCGTGCCATGTGACCACTCAGCCGGATCACCTGTCCCGGGAGGATTTGAATTCTGGTTCCCGGCGGTGGTGACATCATGTGATAAGACTATTTTATTTGTGAGGTCCGGATGATCGATCCAAACGGCATTATCTACAATGGCAACATTAATGTCTGGAGAGCCCAGGTTTAGGTCCCAGGCAAGCTCGGCAGAGATTTTATCAAGATGCCAGTTCCAGTTATTTGACATGTATTCGCGGTTATACAGCGAATCATTCGGTGTGTAATCTATATAATACATCGGCACATTCTCGACATATTCAAGATCGGGATTCTGTGCAAGGATGGATTTGATTTCATCTATTTTATCATATTCTGAAAACGAAATCAGGAAAGTCCTCAGCAGTTTGCCGTCATTATTAAGGTCATAAGGCCTGGTCATCCCCTGGATATCATATTGCTGGCGCAATGCATCGAGGAAAGGGGCATTGTCGAGGTCGACACTCTTATCCTCATTTACAGGAATATTGACCTGTACATTATCTTTAAATTTCAGGTAAACCTGACCATCAATATAGTCTTTGTGAAAAGTTTGCGAGTATCCGCTGATAAAGCTGATTGCAAGGAAAATCATTGCAACAGGAGTGATGATCTTTGATGTAATTTTTCTTTTCATGTTATGGTAATTTAACGGTAAAAATGATCCTGTTTAAAATCATTCAAAATTACTAATTATTAAGCGATTTGTGACGTGTTACCTTAGTTGACCAGGATTTTTTTGTTAGTAGTCCCTGATACACCGATGATCTGTAAGGTATAATAACCGGGAGAAAGGTGGCTGACCTGCAGGTCCTTGCGGAAAATGCCAATGAATGCATAAAGGTCTTCAGAATATACGTTCTGACCGGTAATGTTGGTTAAACGGATCAGCACGTTACCTTTTTCTTCAATTCCGAAACTGACATGAATTTGGTCTGAAGCCGGATTTGGATAAACCTCCAGGTGTTTTACGGGAGATTCTTCTGCAATACCCACTCCTTCGATAACATAGCTTGCTTCCCAACCCTGGAAATTATTGGAATTATTGGTCGTCCATGTGATGAACATAATACCTGAAGTGGCATCAATAGCCGCCGGGACCTGGCTTCCGGAGAATTCAGCAATTTTTGTAGTGCCGTCGAAAATGGTCACTTTATCATACCCTTCTTCAGTGTCAAAATAATTAAAATTCAGGGTGATTTTCTCCCCATCCGGCGGGACAATTCGCCACATACAGGTTGCAGAGCTCTGATAGTAAAAATCACCACTGCCGTCTGTGAAAGTCCCCGAAGGTTCAGTTAAAGGGGTAAGGCCCTGGCACCATGAAGGTGATACGGAAGAATATTCAGCATACCATCCTGTGGAATTACCGCCGGCATTGCTTTTAAACTGAATGAGCATTGTATTGGAAGATGAAGTAACGGCTGCAGGGATGTTATTGCCCGAAAAAGCGCCAAGTACCGGATCTGATACCGTTGCCCCGTCGAAAACAATTACAGAATCGCCTGTCAACAGGTCGAATTCTGAAAAAGTCAGGGTAACACTGGTAATGGAATCATAAATAGTCTGGGGATCGATTAGCCAGTAAGCAGTGACGTTGTCCATATAATTGTTGACAGGACCGGAACCGTCTGTAACTGATCCTGATCTTGTAGTAAGGTTTTTTGTTCCTGTATTGTAATAAGGATAATTGTTATCGCTGGGTGCAAAATTGCGGACACAGGCCTGGCCGATATAAAAACCGCCTACATCATAAAGTGTATAATATCCATTGCTGCTGCCACTCCATCCGAAATTAAAATGAAAATTGTCACCCTGGTAACCGTCGCAGACAAAAGCGTGCCCGGCCCAATCAGTAGTAAAACCTGAATAATATAGGGGCTTACCGTTATCAATATCAGTCTTGAGTAAATTGATCCAGTTTGTAAGGGAGAAATTCTCCTTTTCTTCATAAACCGCGTCATTATACCGGAAATACTCGTTAAGTTTTGAAGGAACAAGATAGCTGTAGGAACCTGATCCATCAGCCCCAAACATCATATTTACCGCTACAGCGCAATGATACTGGAGTTCAGCATTTGCTTCCGGATAGCGGTTATCAATACCGTTTATCATACCTGCCCAGTCATAAGTAGTTGCGCCGAAATTAGCACATTGCTGTCCGTAAGATGAATTTTGAGGGATATAACAATGCTGGCCTGTTCCGGTTTCGGGGTAGCGCCAGTAATACATGATCTGCGCCATAGCTGTTGCCACACATCCAACCCAAACATGGCCCCCCGGGCCGGCATCATCTTCAGGGCAATAAATATTGTAAGGGCTGCCCTGGTCCCAATGACATGAAAGCAGCGGATCAACGTCCCTGTCCCTGGTAATTGATAATTCAGGGATACCGGCCTGGTCCAGTTCAGCCCAGCTGGCAGAAATTTCCGCTGAAGGATTTATCTGGTTATCCTGTATATAAGCAATTTGTTGTACAAAACCCATTATAAAGCTCAGGTAATGTTCAGGTGCACCCTCGAGGGAAAAAGAACCTTCAAATGAGTACCCGATTACCGGGACAAAGGCATCATCTGCAGAAATGATAATAAATCCCGGATTTGCCTGAAACGCATAAAATACCGGCCGGCCTTCATTACGATAAATAAATGGATCGGTAAGGCTGATATCATTGAAGCTGCAACCAGCATCATACTTGTTGGAAGTGATGTAAAGGAAGTTTTTCGCAATTCTTTGTGCCTGGCCTATTTCAACAGGTCCGGAAAAAGCAATAGTAAACTGGCAGATAACCAGGAGGGTAAGGATTGTTGCTTTAATTCTCATCAGTTCAAATTTTGGTTAAAGGGAAGGGGCAAAGGTAAATAAAACTTGATATAAGTTATGATAAATCAGACTGCTGATTTTTCAACCGATGATAAAAAAAGCACCTGCATTTTACTACAGGTGCCCGACAACCATTAAATAAACCAAATTAGTTCACCAAAACCAAATCAGAGAACAACTGATTTGCATTTATAATGACAGGCGAACTAATTAAAAGGTTGCATGTGAAATAAAAAAATTATAAAACCGGTCAGGGATGAATAAATGATGGCAGCGTTTTTTACTAATTTCGTGGCGGAAAACTGAAAGAGATGTCCATTCTGATTAAAAATATAAAGCAACTTGTCCAGGTTGAAAGAAATCCGGTTCAATGGAAAGCGGGAAAGGCAATGTCAGTGCTGGAAACCATTTCCAATGCTTACCTTGTTATAGAAGGAGAACGTATTTCTGCTTTTGGCCGAATGGAAGATATTGCTTCGGAACTAGGTGATTGGAGCAACCGCTGGCATAAGGTTATTGATGCCACAGGAAAGCATGTCTTTCCCTGCTGGTGCGATTCGCATACCCATCTTGTATTTCCTGCCAGCCGAGAAATCGAATATATTGATAAGATCAGGGGCATATCTTATGAAGAAATAGCACGCAGGGGTGGAGGTATACTTAATTCCGCAAGGAAAACAAGCGAAGCCACTGAGAAGCAACTTTTTCAGTCTGCCTTAGAAAGGCTTGAAGAAATAGCCTCGTTCGGGACAGGTGCGGTGGAGATAAAAAGCGGTTACGGACTTTCAACAGACAGCGAGATCAAAATGTTAAAGGTGATTCGAAAACTGAAAGAATCTTCACCGGTTACAATTGTGGCCACTTTCCTTGGTGCTCATGCTATTCCCCAGGAATATAAATCAAACCCCGGGGCTTATACCGATCTTATCATTAATGAAATGATCCCTCTTATTGCTTCCGAGGAGCTTGCCGATTTTATAGATGTGTTTTGCGACAGGGGATTTTTCAGTGTGGAAGACACCGACTGGATACTTAATGCAGGGATGAAATATGGGCTCAGGCCGAAAATCCATGCGAATGAACTGGGAATTACTGGTGGGGTGCAGGTTGGCGTGAAATATAATGCCTTATCCGTTGATCATCTTGAACATCTTGGAGAAGAAGAAATTGCAGTCCTGAAAGGATCGGAGACGATGCCGACGGTATTGCCAGGCGCCAGTTTTTTCCTTGGGTTGCCGTATGCTCCTGTCAGGCAAATGATTGATGCAGGATTGCCGGTTGCCATGGCCAGTGATTTCAATCCGGGCTCAGCCCCTTCCGGCAATATGCAACTGGTCCTTTCGATGGGATGCATCAAATATAAAATGCTCCCAGAAGAAGCCATCAACGCGGTTACCATTAACGGCGCATACGCTATGGGACTTCAGAATGAGCTTGGCAGTATAGCTGTGGGTAAAAAAGCAAATGTGTTCATCACAAAAGAGATCCCATCTTTGGAATTTATGCCTTATGCTTTTGGAAGCAATAAGGTGGAGAAGGTGATACTAAATGGCAAGATCTAACCTCACCCCCTTGCCCCCTCTCCATTTTGGAGAGGGGGAATAGGGGGTCGGGGGGTAAAGGGGGTGAGGCTTGGAACACTGAAACACTGGAACAATAGAACAATTGATATGAAACAACTAATAGAGTGCGTACCCAATTTCAGCGAAGGCCGGGATATGGGAATTATTAAGCAGATAACCGACCAGATTGAAAGCGTGGAAGGCGTGAGGTTACTGGATGTCGATCCCGGGAAAGCTACGAACCGTACAGTTGTGACGATGGTGGGGGAACCGGATGCTGTCCTGGAAGCAGCGTTCCTGGCAGTAAAAAAAGCATCGGAGATCATCGACATGCGTTACCATAAAGGAGAGCATCCCCGATTTGGAGCTACGGATGTCTGTCCGCTGGTACCCATTCGCAATATCACCATGGAAGAAGTGGCCGGTTATGCAAGGAAACTGGGCGAAAGGATAGGGAAGGAATTAGGTATCCCGGTTTATTGTTATGAAAATGCGGCCTCTACGGCTGAAAGAAGGAACCTGGCTACCTGCCGCGCCGGGGAATATGAAGGCTTACCGGAAAAACTAAAGAACCCGCAGTGGAAACCCGATTTCGGACCGGCGGAATTCACCGAAAAGGTTGCACTCTCGGGTGCCACAGCCGTCGGGGCAAGGGATTTTCTCGTGGCTTACAATGTCAATTTAAATACGACTTCCACCCGCAGGGCCAATGCCATCGCTTACGATATCAGGGAAAAGGGCCGTCCTGTCAGGGAAGGCCATCCAGTTACAGGGAAAATCAAAAAAGATGAAAACGGGAATGAAATCTGGATTCCCGGTTCGCTTAAAGCCTGCAAAGCCATTGGCTGGTTTATTGAAGAATACGGGATCGCCCAGATCTCGATAAATCTCACCAACATCAGTATAACTCCCGTTCACGTTGCTTTTGAAGATGCTTGCCTCAAAGCCGGCGAGCGCGGGTTGCGGGTTACAGGGTCGGAGCTTGTAGGGCTTATTCCTTTGAAAGCCATGATCGATGCCGGGAAGTACTTTCTCCGTAAACAACAGCGTTCAGTTGGTATTTCTGAAAAAGAACTTGTCAGGATTGCCGTAAAATCCCTTGGGCTTGATGATCTGAAGCCTTTCAATCCAAAAGAGAAAATAATCGAATATTTATTGGAAGATCCGGCGGATAAAAAGCTTGCAGGCATGACAGTCGAAGGCTTTGCTGATGAAACTGCTTCGGAATCACCTGCTCCCGGTGGCGGATCGATTTCCGCCCTCAGCGGTGCGCTGGGTGTTTCCCTTGCTACTATGGTTGCCAATCTTTCCTCGCACAAAGCCGGCTGGGACGAAAAGTGGGAGATGTTCTCCGAATGGGCGGAAAAAGGCCAGCATTTAAAAGATGAATTGCTTTTCCTTGTCGATGAAGATACCCGTGCTTTCAATAAGATCATGGACGCTTTCGGTTTGCCGAAAAGTACCGATGACGAGAAGAAAGCCAGGAAACAGGCTATACAGGAAGCTTCCAAGTATGCTATAAAAGTCCCGTTCAGGGTAATGGAGAAGTCGCTGGAATCAATGCAGGTAATGAAAGCCATGGCTGAAACCGGGATGGAAGCTTCGGCCTCAGATGTGGGTGTCGGTGCTCTTTGCGCCAGGACTGCCGTTATGGGAGCCTACCTTAATGTGAAGATCAATGCCGGAGGACTGGAAGACAAGGATTTTGCTGCTGAATATATTTCGAAAGGTCAGGTGCTTGCAGAGAAAGCAAGTTCGATGGAAGCGGAGATCCTTGCGGTTGTGGAAAGCAAGATTAAGAGGTAGCGAAGTGAAGTGGTGAAGTGGTGAAGTGGTGAGGCTTGTGCGCGAATTTTTCGCGGGCTTCAAGGGGTGCGAAGCGACGAAGGGTCTGCCTGCTCCTCCATCACATCATTTTTTAAATTCAACACCGGGGTCTGCAGTTTTTCTTCCAGGAAATCCCTCAAAGTAGCAGGTTGGATATTCCTCACCAACTCCCCGTTTTCAGCATAAGATATCTTACCGGTTTGTTCAGAAACGATGATCGCAATGGCATCACTTTGTTCCGTGACACCGACGGCAGCACGGTGGCGCAGGCCGAGGTTGGCAGTCAGGTTTGGGCTTTTAGAAACAGGCAGGATGCAGCGTGCTGCTTCGATCTTGTTTCCGCTGATGAGAACGGCTCCATCATGCAGGGGGCTGTTTTTAAAGAAAATATTTTCAAGAAGTTCGACAGAAATATCTGCATTGATATACTGTCCTGTTTCTTTTATGATCCCGAGCTCATGCTGCCTGGTGATTATGATCAGCGCCCCTTGCTTTACATTCGACATTTTCTGGCAGGCATGCACGATTTTATCGATATCAACAATATAAGGGCTGGCTTCGTTGAAATACCAGAACAGGAACCGCCTGCGCTTGCCCTGCATAAATCCTGTTTTGCCCAGTGTTAGCAGGAACTGCCTGAGTTCGGGCTGGAAGATGATAAAAAGAGCGATGATCCCGACACTGAAAAAGGCCCCGAGGATCTCCCTGAGCAATTCCATCTGCAGGGCATCAGTGATCCGCCAGATAAGGAACATGGCCACAATCGCAAAGAACATATTGATCGAGACAGATCCCTTTAGCAGATTGTACAATTCATACAGAATCAGTGCAACCAAAAGGATGTCGAGTACATCGAGGATTCGGACCTGAAAAATACCGGTGAGAAGGATTGAAAGCATTTGAGTTGCAAAGTTATTAAATTGTTCCAGTGTTCCAGTGTTCTAGTGTTCCCATTTTAGATGACAACCTTATAACTACTTAATGACCACTTAATGACCACTTAATGACCACTTAATGACCACTTAATGACTACTTAATGACCATTTCCAACAGCGTCACAGCCTCAACAGCCTCCTTCACATCATGAACCCTTAGAATGCTTGCGCCATTCAACAAAGCAATTGTATTAAGAACTGTCGTTCCGTTCAATGCTTCCGCCGGTTTTGTACCCAGGACACGGTTGATCATCGATTTGCGGGAAAGGCCGGCAAGGACCGGGTAACCGCTATCAGCCAGTTCATTTAGAGAGTTTAATAATGTATAATTGTGCTCTACCGTTTTCCCGAATCCGAACCCGGGGTCAAGGATGATTTTATGATGGCCCTGTTCTTCCAGGGTTTTGGCCTGTTTCAGCAGGAAACCGAATACTTCCTCAATGACATTTTCATAAACCGGGTTGACCTGCATGGTAGCCGGTGTCCCCTGGATATGCATGATAACGAAAGGAATTTTCTGTTTTACAACTGTCGGGATCATCATCGGATCAAATGTCCCCCCGGAGATATCATTGATCATATCAGCCCCTTCCCCGGCTGCCATTTCCGCAATTTCTGACCGGAACGTATCGATAGAAATAATAATATCCGGAAATGATTTCCGCATTTCTCTCAGCACAGGCAACAGTCTCCTCTTCTCTTCTTCAGTACTTACCTCCGGGGCGCCCGGCCGTGTAGAAACCGCGCCGATATCGATGATATAGGCGCCTTCATGGACCATTTGCTCGACCTCACCCCCTTTGACCCCCTGCCCCCTATTCCCCCTCTCCAAATTGGAGAGGGGGACAGGGGGTGAGGTTAAATTCCCGTCGTAGAAAGAATCCGGCGTCACGTTGAGAATCCCCATCACCCGGGCTGTGCTAAAATCCATCGTTTTCCCGTTAAATTCGAAAATCCTCTTTGACGAAAAAAATGTATTTTTATCCCTGTTTTTCTCCATGCGAAACATCGATTTAATCTATTGCGAAGATACTAGAAATGATGACTGATACATCCCGGCAGTTCGAACAGGCTATAAGCAGGTGCAAAGAAGTTTTTGTAAATAAGATGAAAGATTATGGCAGTTCCTGGCGTATACTCAGGGCACCTTCGCTTACCGACCAGATCTATATCAAAGCCAACAGGATAAGAAGCATCGAGCAAAAAGGGGTGCAGAAAGTCGACGAAGGCATACGCCCTGAATTTATCGGCATTGTCAATTATTCGGTCATCGCCCTGATCCAGCTTGAACTGGAAGGATCTGAAATTCTGGATATCGATGCTCCCAAAGCAGTGAGACTGTATGATAAGCATATCCGCAGCGCCAGCGACCTGATGGAAAATAAAAACCACGATTACGATGAAGCCTGGCGAAATATGAGGGTGAGTTCCTATACCGATATCATTCTTATGAAACTGATGCGGATCAAGCAGATCGAGGATAAAGAAGGGGAGACGCTGGTTTCGGAAGGAGTTGACGCAAACTACCGCGATATCATCAATTATGCCTTGTTTGCACTCATTAAAATAGAAGAAACAGAAATTGGAAACTAGAATCTAGAAATTAGAAAATAGAAATTAGAAATTTGGTCTGCCTGCTGTTCTTAGAATTTGGAATTTGGAATTTGGAATTTGGAACCCTGGAACACTGGAACTAATATAAAGTTATGAAAGCCCTCGCAAACATCTCCCGGATCCTCGTCGCACTGGTATTTATCTTTTCCGGATTTGTTAAAGGCGTCGATCCGCTCGGCACCGCATACCGTATCGAAGATTATTTCATCGCCTTTGGCACCGACTGGGCAAACCCGCTTTCCCTCTTCCTTTCCATATTCCTTTGTGCAGTTGAATTCACACTTGGAGCTGCCCTGCTGTTCAACCTTGGTCTGAAATATTTGTCATGGCCGCTTTTGCTGATGATGGCCTTTTTTACCCTGCTCACCCTGAATGATGCCATTTACAACCCGGTGCCGGATTGCGGCTGTTTCGGCGATGCCATTAAACTGACCAACTGGCAGACATTTTACAAGAATATCGTCCTGATCATCCTGGTTCTGATCATCTTCATGTACCGTAAAAAATACCGTTCCGTATTCGTTCCGAGGATAGATTATATTGCTGTTACGGTCATTTTCCTTTTCTTCGGGTTCTTTTCTTTGTATCAGTACCGGCACCTTCCCCTGATCGACTTCCTTGGGTGGAAAACAGGCACCGACCTTGTCCCGGATAACCCCGGGAAAGCAAAGATCTACCTGACTTACAAGAATAAGGTAAGCGGAGAGACCAAAGAATATCTTTCCCCCGATTACCCCTGGAACGACAGTACCTGGGCGGCAAACTGGGAATTCCTGGAACAACGCATAGATGAATCGGGTGTGATCAAAGGCCATACCTTGAAAATCTTCGATACTGCCGGCAATGACATGACGGAAACCTTCATCAATAACTCCGGTTACCAGTTCCTCGTCAGTGCTTACAGCCTGGAATCGGCTTCGCAAAAGGGCTTTAAAAAGATCAACAGGCTCTTTGAGGAAATTTATGGCGGTGGCCACTCCCTTGTAATCCTTACCGGGAGCCTGGATGAGAAAATACAGGCTTTCCGCAAAGAGCTCCATCCCGACCTTGAATTTTATAATGCCGATGATATTGAACTTAAAATGATGATCAGGTCGAATCCCGGGCTTATTTTATTGAAAGATGGGGTTGTCATTGATAAATGGCATTGGCGCGACCTGCCTGATTATCTGGATTTGAAGGAAGAATTTCCTGACTTGTAGATGATGAAGGGATTTCTGCTGAAACGGCTATGGTACGGACTGCTGGTCCTTTTCGGCGTTATCACACTGATATTCATACTATTTAATATCCTCCCTGGTGATCCGGCACGGATGATGCTTGGCCAGCGTGCCGACATTTCATCTGTGGAAGCCATTCACAAAGACCTTGGCCTCGACAAACCGCTTTTAACCCAGTATTTCAATTTCCTGAACGACCTCTCACCAATATCATTTCACAATAACAAAGACAATAACAGTTATTGGTTTTTGGATTCTGATAAATATGCACCATATAGTAAATTACTGAATATTGGAAGCACAAGCCTCGTAATCAAAATGCCTTACCTGCGCAAATCCTACCAGACGAAAAGGGAAGTGACAAGCATTATTGCTGGGGCCTTTCCCCAGACCCTGCTGCTCGCCACCGTTTCCATGATCATTGCCTGCCTGATCGGAATCACCGTGGGAATTTTCAGTGCATTGTTCAAGGACAGCCTGTTTGACAGGTCTGCCCTGGTGCTTTCAGTGCTGGGTATGTCGCTGCCCTCTTTTTTCGCTGCCATTATCATCGCCTGGGTCTTTGCCTATCTGTTGTCTGATTTCACCGGGCTGAATATGACCGGTAGCCTGTTCACCGTTGATGATTACGGCAGGGGCGAATACCTCAACCTGAAAAATCTTATCCTCCCTGCGATAACACTGGGTATCCGCCCGCTTGGAGTGATTGTCGGGCTTACCCGCAACTCCATGCTGGATGTTATGTCGCAGGATTACATCCGTACAGCACGTGCCAAAGGGCTCAGCGAATACCGTGTCATTACCGGGCATGCTTTGAAAAATGCACTGAACCCGGTCGTGACAGCAATCTCAGGCTGGTTTGCCTCCCTCATGGCCGGGGCGGTTTTCGTGGAATATATCTTCGACTGGAAAGGGATTGGCGTGGTGATCGTCGATGCACTGGCAAAATATGATTTCCCGGTGCTCATGGGAACGGTGCTGTTCATCGCGGTGATACTTATCATCATTAATATTTTGACTGATATTATCTATGCGATTTTAGATCCGAGAGTTAAACTTGAGTGATTGACTAAAACACAATAGAATCACTAGGGCACACTAGAAATCACATTAGGGTTTTAGATTTCGGGAATACCTAATTGCTTACAAATCTTTTTACACAAAAGATTAGAGATTTCCTGATGCCTTCCAACGGTAGCTTGTTTCTTATTAACCTTGTTAATGAAAATAGAATGATTTGCTCCTTCTCTATGAAGAATGCAATAATAAAGATGAAGGTGTTTGATAAACTCTGTTCTTTTCATTAAGCGATGCTGACTTTTCTCCTGATTATTTTTTTCCCGGAATAATTTTTAATTATAACATCTTTCCGGTCTTCGAGGATCAGGTTCAGGGCATCTTTAAGGTTGGCAATAAGTTCTTTAACGGTTTTTCCCTGAGAAAGGACTTCGGGCATTTCTTCCAATTGTCCGACATACCATCCGTCTTCGCTTTTCTCAATAATTGCCGTTAAAGTAAAATTTGGCTTCATTTTTAATAATGATTTTTACAAAAATAGATAAAAAATCTATTTGCACTATGTTCGATACTCAGTGGTCAATATTCTATGTGCTTTCTATTGTGATCTATTGTGTCTATGAGGTTAATAAAAGGCGACTCGCGACTGACGACTGAAGACTGACGACTTTTTCCTACATTTGCAAAAAATGCAAACCATGAGAACCAAAATCGTTGCAGGAAACTGGAAAATGAACAAATCATTCGAAGAGGCCGATGATTTGATTGTAGAAATCCTTGATCTTCTTGACGAAAAAGGAAAACCCGAGAACGTGGACGTGATCATCTGTCCGCCATATGTTTACCTGGAGCTTGCCGGGGATATAACTGAAGATTCACCGGTATTTGTCGGGGCGCAGAACGTGAGCCAGTTTGAAACCGGTGCTTATACCGGGGAAGTATCGGCACAGATGCTCCGGTCAATGCACATCGATTTCGCAATTATCGGTCATTCGGAAAGAAGAAAATTTTTCAATGAACCGGATGAAGAACTCCTGGCAAAATGCAAATCTGCACTGAAGCATGATATCGCACCGATCTTCTGCTGTGGCGAACTGCTTGAAGAACGGCAGGCAGAGAAACATTTCAGCGTTGTCAGGCAGCAGCTTGAACATACCATTTTTAAACTGGACGCCGAGGACTTTGCCCGTGTCATCATTGCTTATGAGCCCGTCTGGGCTATTGGTACCGGGGTGACGGCCACCACCGAACAGGCCCAGGAGATGCACTTGTTTATCCGCGACCTGGTCTGGAAAAACTATGGCGCCGAAATGGCTGCCGATATTAAGATCCTCTACGGCGGAAGCTGTAATCCGAAAAATGCAAAAGAACTCTTTTCGATGCCCGATGTCGATGGCGGCCTCATCGGAGGTGCTTCACTCAAAGCGGAAGAGTTCGTGGAGATCGTTCTGGCAGCAGGGGAGTGAGGGCAGTTGGACAGTTGGGCAGTTGGACAGTTGGACAATTGGCAATAATTAAGCATTCAACCTTCAACATTCAAAATTCAACATTATCTTAGAATGTCTTATCTCGAATTAAGTTTTGTCCCTGTTTCATCAGATGATGACAAATCTTTTCTGACAGCTGAGCTATTCCAGGTGGGTTTCGATAGTTTTAACGAAGAAGAGAACCGGTTGCTGGCATACATCAGCGCTGAAAGTTTTACTGAGGATATTCTGAAAGAAATCACCTTCCTTAAAAATCATCCTGAAATAAAAACTGAAATAAAATCCCTGGAGAATATCAACTGGAACAAGGAATGGGAATCGAATTACCAGCCAGTTACCATTGCCGGGAAATGTTATGTCCGGGCGCCATTTCATCCTCCGGCCACAGGCGTAGAATATGAAATCGTCATCGAGCCGAAAATGGCGTTTGGTACTGCCCATCATGAAACTACGCAGCTCATGGCCGGCTGGCTCATGGATCTGGACGTGAAGGATAAAGATGTCCTTGATATGGGATGCGGTACAGGCATCCTTGCAATTTTAGCCAATAAAATGGGGGCGCGGTACGTTATTGGGATTGATAATGATGAATGGGCCTGGCGGAACGGGATGGAGAATTTCCAGATCAATGGCTTGCCGGCTGAACACGTTTTTGCAGGTGATGCAAGCCTGATCCGGAAGGACCGGTTCGATGTGCTGCTGGCAAACATTAACCGTAACATACTTTTGCAGGATATGAAGGCTTATGCAGACGGGCTGCGGAAAAAAAGCGATCTGCTGCTGAGCGGTTTTTACAAAAGTGATATTGATGCCATCAGTGCCCGTGCATCAGAATTTGGTTTACATTTATCCGGATTTCGGTCGCTGAATGATTGGGCCGTGGTCCTTTTTAAAAAATAATTCGGATATCTATGCCCCCGGTAAGAACCCTGTTACTTTTGCTGATCCTTTTTTGCTTTCAACTCGCTAATGCTCAGCAGATCAAATCGTTTTCAGAAGATAAAAGCCAGTTCCCGGCAGAAATAGAAATCTTGTTATCAGATATCTCCAGTCCTTCCATAGTGATGAAGGTCCGCGAACTCCTGCTTGATTTCGGGGAAGCATGGAACACGAATGTTTATTCCGAAGAAGAAAAAAATGTCATAGTCCAGAATGCCAATACCCTCCTGAAACGGAAAATGTCCGGCTATCCCTTTATTTACCAGTATATCTCCATCATTCATAACCTGAAATACAAGGCAAACAGGGAAGCAGTTAAGATCTGGTCACAGGATTTCATGGCCAGGGTGCCTGACCTGACCCAGCGGCGGATTGAAGCCTACCTGCTGCAGTATGAGCTTCTTGCGGCTTCCAATATGCTATATCAATCCTCGACTTTTTCGTGGTATTGTTCCGACACCAGCATCCACCTTGAATATGATACCGCGGTAAGGATCATTTACAGAAAAGTAAATATAACCTGCGCCACACGGAAAGATACTTCAGTGATCCTCAATACTTCCGGGATGTTTTATCCGGCTACTTATCAATGGATTGGTCGCGACGGAATAACGACCTGGGAAAAACTGGGACTTAGTCCTGATTCAGTGTATGCCGAAATATCCGATTATCAAATCAACATGAAATTTGCTGAATACGAGGCGGATACGGTAAAATTCATCAATAAAAAGTACTTTAAGGAAGCTCTTTATGGCAAGCTGACCGATAAAATCCTTGCCACTCCTCCCGGACCGTCTTCAACTTACCCCCAGTTTGTTTCATACCTTAAAAATTATGAAATTAAAAACCTGTTCAAGGATATCGACTACCAGGGCGGATTTAGCGTAGAAGGCGCGCGGGTGATCGGTTCCGGCGAAAAGAACGAAAATGCAACCCTGTTGATTTCCAAGGATGGAAAGGTAAAGTTCAGGATCAGATCAAATGCTTTCAGGATAAAAGGCGACCAGATCACATCGTACCCGGCTTCGGTCAGCATCCTGATCGGGCAGGATTCTGTTTTTCATCCCGGAATGCAGATGAGCTACTTCGATAATAAACGCCAGGTGGTCATGTTCCGTCCGGAATCCGGTATTTCCCAAAGCCCCTTCTTTAATGGCTTCCATGAAATTGACATGGATTGCGGGGCATTATACTGGCAGATCGACAGCGATACGGTAAATTTTGAATCGGAGCCGGGTATTAATCGTACCAGCAAAAATGAATTCATCTCCAATAATTATTTTTCAGAATATGATTTCTACCGGATACAGGGGATCGATGATAAAAATCCGCTTTATATTATCAGGGAATACGCAAAAGTTTATGGTACAAATGAAGTAACTCCGGGTGCCCTGGCCCAGTTTATGAAAAAGCCGGAGGAGCAGATTAAAGCCATGCTGCTTAAACTCAGTATCCAGGGGCTTTTGTATTACGACCTTGTAAACGATAAGGCAGTCATACAGGATAGATTATATGAGTTCCTGGATAATAAATCAGGAAAACGCGACTATGATGTAATCCGGATTAATTCCGAAACTAATAATGTTTCTAATGCTACTCTCGACCTTGTAAATTATGACCTGTTGTTACGTGGTATTGAAGAGGTTTTTCTCAGTGATTCCCAGGAAGTTTATATTTATCCGGATAATGGCGAGATAGTGCTGAAGAAAGATATGGACATTACATTTTCAGGGAATGTCAGTGCAGGCTTGTTTGACTTTTATGCCCATGACTGTTCTTTTGAATACGATTCGTTCAAGCTTAATATCCCACTCATCGACTCTTTAAGTTTCCGTGTGCGGTCTTTTACGGAAAACGACCGTGGTGAAAGGGACCTTGTCAGGGTGAAAAGCGTGATCGAAAATCTCAGCGGGAAGCTCCTTATCGATGAGCCAACCAATAAATCAGGCCTGAAATCCTTTCCTGAGTACCCAATTTTCATTAGCGAACAGGAATCATTTGTCTATTACGACCATGACCCGCTTTATGACCGGGACCGTTTTGCCTATCATATATTTCCTTTTGTTATCGACAGCCTGGATAATTTCTCTACGGAAAACCTGACATTCGATGGGTACCTTGCATCTGCAGGGATTTTTCCGGATATAGGGCAACCTCTAAAAGTACAGAAAGATTATTCGCTGGGATTTATCAATTTTACCCCGGATGATGGCTACCCGGCCTATTCCGACGCGGGGAGGTTCTATGAAGAAGTCGCGCTCAGCAACCGGGGGCTAAGGGGCAAAGGCCGGCTGACTTATATTACATCAACCACCGATGCGAATGATTTCCATTTTTATCCTGATTCGATGATCACGGCAAAAACCAGCCGCTTCATTATTGAACCCCTTGTAGCCGAGGTCGAATACCCTGATGTCAAAGCAGATACGATCTACCAGGTCTGGTATCCGTATATCGATACAATGCATCTGCAAACCATTAAACTGCCGATGCGTATGTATAACGAGAAATCCCTGCTGTTTGGTGACCTCTATTACTCCTCAAACGGTCTGTCTGGCAATGGAAAAGTCGGATTTGAAAATGTGGAGCTTGCGTCTGAAAAATATATCTTCAAGCATCATACCATCGATGCAGAGACCCTTGATTTCAAGCTGTTCACGGCCGGTACCACCGATGTCGCAGTTGCTGCTGAAAAGTACCGTACCCATGTTGATTTTGAGTCCAGGACAGTTAATTTCACGACCAACGAGAAAGGATCTTCCGTTTTGTTCCCCTACAATGGTTACCTGTGCTATATGGATAACATAGACTGGTATATGGACCAGCACCAGATGAAGCTATATAACGACCTGGGGGAGGAGTATGCCAACCTCGACAAGATGAGCCGGGACCAATTGCTTGACCTTGATCTTTCCGGGTCCGATTTCGTGGCAACAGGACCTGAAGCTGACTCGCTGAGGTTCTTCTCGGAAACGGCAGATTACGACCTGTTGAGCTACATTATCGACGCACAGGGCGTGCCTTTGATCAGGGTCGCCGATGCAGCAGTTTTCCCTGACAGCGGTTTTGTTAAGATCGAGAAGGGGGGGCAATTACGCAAACTTACCAAAGCGGGAATCATAGCTGATACCGCAAGCCGGTTCCATACTGTTGAAAATGCCGAGGTCAGCGTGAAATCAAGAAGATATTTCGAAGCAAAAGGGACCTATCAGTATGCCGACACCACGAGGGGACTGCAGGAGTTTCCACTGACACTGGTCTCAGTTGATACCAATGGCAGGACGTTTGCTGACGGAAATATCAATGAAAAACTCAATTTTACGCTGAACGAATATTTTGATTTTAAAGGCAAAGTACGTTTTGAATCAGCACGAAATGAATTATTATTTGAAGGAGGTTTCCGCACCCATGATGATTGTTTCGGCAATGGCATCAAAAACTGGGTGGCCTTTAGTGCCTGGATCGATCCGGATAATGTGAGGATCCCCTTGCAGCCGCCCCTAGCAGATATCAATGGTAATCCCATCGAACTGGCTATCCAGATCTCTGATTACCAGGATGAGATCTACGCAAGCTGGTTTCAGCCAAAAGCCGGACCGGGTGATACATCCATCGTTGCACCAGCAGGTGAAATTTACTACGATAATGTGGGATACCGGGTTTCACCGGTCAATACGCCCGGTTCAAAGCCAAATAAATCAACCTTTTTATACAATACGTATAATTGTATTGTCGAAGCATCCGGCCCGCTTGATCTTGGACTGGCTTTCAATTACGTGACACTCAAAACCTTTGGCGACATCCGTTATATCATTGTACCCGATTCGGCGGTAATGAACCTGACGATTGCCCTGGATTTCCTTTTCTATGACGGCTGCATGACGATCATGGCAGACAGTCTCAATAAGGCCGATCTTGCCGGCCTGGATGTTTCACGCAAGAATTACCTTGCATATATTGATTATGCCCTGGATGCCGATAAGGCAAAGGATTTGAAAGACGATATTGCCAACTACGGAAGGATCAGGAGGCTGCCTGATGAAATGGTACACCGGATCGTGCTGACAGATATTAACCTGTACTGGAATTCGTTCACCAATTCTTATATTTCTAAAGGAAAGATCGGGATTATGAGCGTTGGTAAAGACCCGGTAAACCGGTACGTTGATGGAAACCTGGAACTGATCCGCAGAAGGAGCGGGGATGTTATCACCCTTTACCTTGAAATCAGCCCTATGCAATACTATTTCTTTGATTACCGGAACGGGATCATGCAAAGTATTTCCTCTGATAATGAGTTCAACAACCGGATCAATGAAACCAAACAGGAGAAAAGGGTACTCAGTATCCCGGGTCTGGATGAGCAATATGAATTCTTAGTATCGACAAACAGGAGGGTTATTGATTTCATCCGCCGGATGGAGCCATTTCAGTATTAAATAACAAGATGATGGTTTTACAGTTTGTTATCCTGATCGTCATTGCATACCTGCTTGGTTCAATACCTACGGCGGTATGGGTTGGGAAGATTTTTTTCAGGATTGATGTCCGTGAGCATGGAAGCGGAAATGCGGGCGCTACCAATACGATCAGGGTGCTTGGATGGAAGGCCGGGTTGCCCGTCTTCCTCTTCGATGTTTTCAAAGGATGGCTCGCAGTGACATTAGCCGGTGTAATTCTTTCAGGTCAGCTTGATGGCGAGCAAATGATCTTTCTGAAGATCACCCTTGCGGCAGCCGTAGTGATAGGCCATGTTTTCCCGATGTTTGCCGGTTTTCGCGGCGGGAAAGGGGTTGCAACACTCCTGGGTGTTGGTATTGCGCTGTACCCACTTACAGTCTGGGTTGTGCTGGGCATCTTTATCACGATCCTGCTGGTTACAGGTTTTGTTTCACTGGGATCGATTACAGGCGCCGTCCTGTTTCCATTTATTGATATTTTTATTTTTCACCAGGAAAATAGCTGGCTTATAGGGTTATCAATATTAGTTGCTGTTTTCATACCGGTAACCCACCGGAAAAATATTAAAAGACTTATTAAAGGAGAAGAGTCAAAGTTCCGGCCGGGTAAGCACGGGAGCAATAATAAAGTTAAGGTGTGAAAAAAATGTTAAGAAAGATAATGAAGCGATCTGGTCATGACCTGATTTTTACGTATTTTTACGATATTAACCAAGATGTATAATTATAATTAACAACTATATGAAATTCATTGTGTCGAGTTCCGTGCTGCTGAAAAATTTATCCGCTCTAAGCGGGGTGATCAGCACTTCCAATACATTACCTATCCTTGACGATTTTCTGTTTGAGATGAAAGACGATCAGTTACACGTCACTGCTTCGGACCTGGAAACCACTATGACGGTCACCATACCGCTTACGAAAGCCGAAGAACCCGGAGCAGTTACAATCCCTGCTAAAATATTACTTGATACACTCAAGACTTTTTCCGATATCCCGGTCATCTTTTCCATAAACCCGGAATCCTTGCTGGTTGAAATCTCAGCTGGCGAAGGTAAGTATAAGCTCAGCGGGCACAGCAGCGACGAATTCCCGCAGTCGCCGGCCCTCGATGGGACATCGAACCTGACAGTGAATGCATCTGTCCTGGTCGACGCCATCAACAAGACCATCTTTGCCACCGGTAGCGATGAGCTGCGGCCGGTTATGTCGGGCGTATACTGCGAGCTTTCACCAGAGCATATAACTTTCGTGGCAACCGATGCACATAAATTAGTAAGGTACCGCAGGAAAGATGCACATTCCGACCAGGTGACC
>CAYJNJ010000068.1:0-26593 GCA_964371595.1 uncultured Bacteroidales bacterium
ACAAATAAAATTCATGAACTTAAACCTTAACACTAAACACTTAAGACTAGAAATACCCGTGTAAATCCGTTGCATCCGTGTTTATCCGTGTGCCATTGATAGAACACGGATGACACGAATGCGACGAATGACCACGGATTATCTTCATGCTCTCTGTGATAACCTTTGTGAACCTCTGTGAGAAATAAAACGAGAACCATGAAAAGCAATTACATCCTATTCATCCTGCTGCTCACTTCAAGCATCAGCTTCGGGCAGGCAGCAAAAGATCCCCCTTACCTTCCACCGTTTAACTTTCATGTCGATTCAGTTTCCCTGCTGGCAACCTGGGAAGCGCCGAAGATCGTCTTGCTGGAAGAAGATTTTGAAGGGGATATGTTTCCACCTTCCGGCTGGGCTGATACAAGCCTTGGTGCTGGCTGGATGCAGACGAGTGACCCCGATTTCTGGTTCTGGCATTTTCCTGTCCCGGCAGGATCGTTTGCCCTGGTCAATGATGATCTCATGTACAGCAATAACGGAAGCCTGGATTACCTGATCACTCCCGCACTTGACCTCACTGTTGCTGATAGTTTTTACCTGGTCTTTGATTCGTATTTTGACGGTGGATACGGGGAACAGGCATTTATTGAATACAGCCTCGACAGCGGCATTACCTGGCAATTGCTCCTTCAGATGGAAGCCAGCCTGGAGTGGGAAAACGTCCGGGTCGACCTGTCAGTTTTATCTGGAACGGAAGGCGTATCAAATATCCTTATTGCCTTCCATGCTGATGATAACGGTTATTTTGCTTCAGGCTGGGCAATTGACAATGTGCTTATCTCTTCAGATGAAAATCCTAGTTATATGTATCATTACAAGATTTTTCTTGATACAAATTACATTGATTATACGTATTCAACATCCTATCAATACAGTTTTAGCTACCTGAGTACCCATACATGTGCTGTAATAGCCTCCTATTATATTAACGAGTCGAATCCTGTGGAACAAATAGTCCATTCAGTATGTCTTCCAAAACCCGACAACCTCAGCGGCTTTGCACCTGACGATGCTGCAATCCTGACATGGAGCCCGCCAAAAGTGATGCACGGTGGTCCTGCCGAAAGAAATACTTGTGAAGTTGGAGATGTTTTACGTTCTTTTCCCTCACCTTCCCCCATTACATCATGCTATGGAATTTGTGACGCTGGAGATGGCATATGGATCACTGATCCGAATATATCGTCTTCAACCATCTTCAAAGTTACCTACGATGGCGTTTTAATGGATGAAACAATCATTTTGAACCAGGGCCAATCCTGGATAGGTGATATGGTAAGCGATGGTACTTATCTTTACTGTTGCCTGATTGGTGGATCGAACAGAATAGGTAAAGTAGATCTGTCTACAGGTCATATAGTCGCAACAATCGGAGGAGAATTTTCAGTTGAGGGACAAATGGGTCTGGCTGCCGATTTCGAAAATGAAGAATTCTATATAGGAGGCTGGAACAGCAATATGATCTGGCGAACAACATTCAGCGGTGCCACAATTTCAAGTCATCCTTTTAATGATGTCAGTGGATTGGCATGGAGTCCGCAAGGCGGGCCTGACGGTCAGGGCTCATTATGGATCATGGTACAAGCAACACCCAACTGGGTTCAAGAAATTGACCCTAACACTAATTGGGTTAATTTTCAAGCCTTTATGATTCCAGGGGGTGAACCTAACTCGGGAGCAGGTATTGAAATCAAGACGGGCGGGTATTACGGTATGGAATCATTATGGATCTGCAATCAGGTAGAAAATAAGGTTTATCTGGTAGATCTGGTTGTACCGATTTTTCCGGGCCCCCAGCCTTCAATACCTGAGAACTTAATTGGATTCAACCTGTATAAAAATGATGAATTCCGTGACTACATCGAATATACTGCTCCCGATAGCTGTTTTTATATTGATCCTGTCAGTTTGAGCGAGTATTATGAAGGATCTGTACTGATATACGAAATCACGGCTGTCTTTGATATGACCCCGTACGGTTTTCCCGGGGAAACAGGAGAATCCCAGCCAGATGGCCCTGCAGAAATAATACTTCCTCTAAGCTGGTTAGATCTTGATTTCCTGGAAGATTGGTCGGCCGGAACCTTCGACGATAACGCATGGTATATCACCGACAGCAATTGGGCGGTCAGCCAGGACTTTGGAAATGAAGCTCCCTGTGCCGTATTTATGCCTGATGCCCCGATAAATGACTATGAAGATACGCTCGAGAGTTTCCGCTTCCATGAAATGTCTGCCAGTGATGTCATTCTTGAATTCGATATGGCATTATCTTCCATTAATTCAACAGGAAATGAAAAACTCCAGGTACAGGTACTCGATTACACAAACTGGAACTGGAATACTGTCAGGACCATAACAAATCTGGAAGGAAGTTTTGAATGGAGAAGTGATAGCCTGAATATTGCAGGTGCATTTAATTCAGGAGCTTTCAGGATCAGGTTCCTGGCTCAGGGTGAAAATTCCTCAGATATCAATTACTGGGCAGTCGATAATATCGCCTTAACCAGGATCTGCCCTGCCCCCGATTTCATTGAGGCGGACCCCATACTTCCTGCAGAGGATTCCGTCCTGGTGTCCTGGGAAGAGCCAATACCTCCCATTTCGGAATGGAAACAATGGGATGACGGGGTTCATTATGGACATATTGGCTTTAACACTGGAAAAGAAACCTGGACAGGTATTGCCGCTCGATGGACACCTGAACTATTGATGGAGCTTAAAGGTGCTGTACTAACAAAAATTGGTTTCATTCCCAGTGATCTTCGTGCATTCTTTAAAATCGCAATCTGGGTCGGTGAAGATATTACACCGGTCTATGTTCAGGCGGCCGATAATCTTGAGTTAAATGAATATATTGTCATACAACTTGATGAGCCTTTGAATATTGATATAACAAAGGATTTGTATATAGGTTATTTAATATCAACCTATACGGGTTATCCGATTTCCGTTGATGATGGCCCTGCAATAGATGGATATGGAAATATGATTTTGACCGGGGTACCAACAGATTGGCTTACACTTCTTCAAATGAACGGTGAGCTGGACTTCAACTGGAACATCAAGGCCTATTTTGAAAGGGATGGGGTCCAGTATGAAAGCTATTACAGGGTATTCAGGAGTATCGATGGCAGTGAACCTGAAATGATTGGCGAAACAATGGAAAATGAATTCACAGATCCGGTCAGCACGGATACTGGTCTTTATTGCTATAAGGTGAAAGCGCTTTATTACGACGGATGTGAATCGGTATACTCTCCTGAAGCCTGTGTTCTTTTAACAGATATTCCTTCCCTGGATAAGGAATCGAAAGGCTTTGTGACAATCTACCCCAACCCCGCCAACGAAATGTTGCAAATTGAATCATCAGAACCGATAAAATTCATCAGTATATTTAACGGAAGGGGAGAAGAGGTGACCAGGAGACAAGGAGAGGGGGAGACATTTAGCATGGGTTTGAATGGCCTGGCGCCAGGGCTTTATTTGGTGAGGATTGAGACGAAAGGTGAAGTTATTACAAGAAAAGTAGTGATAAGACGCTAGGACTGTAAGACTATAAGACTATAAGACTGTAAGACGGTAAGACTGTAAGACTGTAGGACTATAAGACAAATAAAATTCATGAACTTAAACCTTAACACTAACTACTTAAGACAAGAAATATCCGTGTAAATCCGTTGCATCCGTGTTTATCCGTGTGCCATCCTAATGTCTTACAGTCATACAGTCTTATAGTCCTCCCGTCTTTCAGTCCTCCCGTCCTCCCGTCTTTCAGTCCTCCCGTCCTCCCGTCATTTTCATTATGCTCCTCTGTGAGAAATAAATATTCCCTAAAAAATCCCTACATTTGGGCCTTCAAGATATGATCGAAATTACATCAGCATGAAATTCTTTAAAAATAAACGGAACCTACTCTTTGTAGCCCTTGGATTGGTTGTTATCCTTGTCCTTGTTTTCCTTGCCACGAAAAAAGGGGACGAGCGAAACGGGATAAAAGTGACGGCCGAAAAAGCGGAGAAAAGGAACATTATCGAGCTTGTTTCTGCCAACGGCAAGATCCAGCCGGAAAAAGATATCAAGATCAGCCCCTATATCTCGGGTGAAGTGATCGAGCTTTATGTTAAAGAAGGCGAACAGGTGAAGAAAGGCGATCTTTTGGCCAAGATCGACCCGGAAATTTACCGCGCGAATTTTGACAGGATGGAAGCTATGCTGAATTCCCAGAAAGCCGCCCAGGCCAATGCCCAGGCCCGGATCGCGCAGGTAGAGGCCCAGTTCCATAACGCGGAGCTCAGCTATAACCGCAGTAAGACCCTCTGGGAACAAAAAGTGGTTTCCGATGCCGATTTTGATGCGGCCAGGTCAACTTACGATGTAGCCAAAGCCGAAAAAGATGCCGCCCTGCAAAATTACAAGAGCGCGGAATTCGGCGTCACCAGCGCCGAAGCTTCCCTGAAAGAAGCCAGGGAAAATCTTTACAAAACCACCATCATTTCCCCGAACGACGGCACAGTCTCCAAGCTCAGCGTGGAAATGGGCGAAAGGGTGACCGGCGCTTCGCAGTTCTCTGCAGGTACCGAAATAATGCGCATAGCCAACCTGGAAAGCATGGAAGTGAATGTGGAAGTCAATGAGAACGACATCGTCCGCGTGGCCATGTTCGATACCTGCCTCATCGAAGTCGACGCTTATCTTGATAAAAAATTCAAAGGCATAGTGACCGAAATATCGACTTCGGCCAATACCGTGGGCGTCAGTGCCGACCAGATCACGAACTTCAATGTAAAGATCCGCATACTTCCTGAATCCTATAAAGAGATGGTAGATACCAGCAGCTCGATCCGTTCGCCCTTCAGGCCGGGGATGTCGGCTACGGTTGATATCCAGACCGAAACGGTTTATAATGTGCTTTCCGTTCCGATCCAATCTGTAACCACACGAACCGATACATCTGGCGTGGTTAAGGATGAGGATGCCAATGCCGAAGTGGCAGAGGCCAAGGAAGAAGTGAAAGAGTACGTGTTTTTGGTGAAAGACGGCAAGGCCCTTATGCAGGAAGTGAAAACCGGTATCCAGGACAATTCACATATCCAGGTCTTATCAGGAGTGGAAGAAGGCCAGGAAGTGATCACCGGCCCTTACCGCGCTATTTCTAAAAGGCTCAAGAACGACGACCTGATCAAGGTGGTGGATAAAAAAGAATTGTATTCGGAAGAGGAGAAGTAGCACCATAGGATGGCTGTCATACTTAATATAGAGACTGCTACGCAGGTATGTTCCGTTGCACTGGCAGTGGAAGGGGAGGTTCTGCAGATCAGGGAAAGCCGCGAAAAGAACAGTCATTCCACAACCGTCACCCTTTTTATCGAAGAAGTAATGAAAAGCGCCGGGCTGCCTTTCAGCAGGCTCGATGCCGTTGCGGTAAGCATGGGCCCCGGTTCTTACACAGGCCTCCGGATTGGCGTCAGTACAGCGAAAGGGATTTGCTATGCCCTCGATAAGCCGCTGATTGCAATAAACACCCTTCAGTCAATGGCTGCCGGGATGCTTCCGGCAATGGCCCCCTCCCTGGATGTCCTCTACTGTCCTATGATCGACGCACGCAGGATGGAAGTTTACAATGCCCTTTACGACATTGGGCTAAACACCATCCGGGAAACACAGGCTGAAATCATCGATGAAAGCTCTTTCAGGATAGAACTGGAAAAGCATAGGATCGTTTTCGCCGGCGACGGGGCTGAAAAGTGCAGGCCCCTCCTCGGGAATCATCCCAATGCCGTTTTTCCTGACGGCTTTCACCCATCATCAGCCTTCATGACAAGCCTGGCAGAGAAAAAATTCCGCGAAAAGGAATTCGAAAATGTGGCCTACTTCGAGCCTTTCTATCTGAAGGACTTTATTCCGGGAATTGCTAAAGTTAAGGGGTTGAGATAATTTTCACTTTCTCAAATGATTCCATCCCCTCCTTCACGGAGAAATAAATGATCGCGGCGGTACCCATCGTGTCAATCCAACCAAAACCAAAAAGCTCATAAGCTGCACTCGATAATAGCAAGGCAACCGACATATATACGCATACAAGGTTGCAATTGGCATCGGCTATGATTGGTGAACAGCTAAGTTTCTTCCCGACAGATTTTTTGCTGAAAATAAGAAACAGCATGGAAAGGATCGAGATCAGCGAGATGATCACTCCGGGCAAGGTAGTTTCAGGACGGGTACCTTTTACCAGGTTCATCACGGCGCCGGCTGCCAGTACGAGTGACAGCCCGTAAAAACACCATCCGGTGATCTTCAGGGCCGTCACTTCATAATTAGAGCGCTTAGCCGCAGGGTTGTTCCTTATCCGTGTAATCATTACAAGTACACCGGAAGCAGAAATCGTTTCAATGAAACTATCCAACCCAAAACCAAAAAGCGTCAGTGCATCATCAGATATTCCATAATAGACCGAAACAATACCTTCGGCCAGATTGAAAATAATGGTGAAGATGGAAAGATAATATGCTTTTTGCCAGAGATTTACCATTTTGATTTAGTGCGCCTTATTTTCTTTTTTGCAGCAGGCAGGTAGTTTTGCATATGCTTCCGGATCGGCAGCCACATTATCAGCATCGTAGCCGACCTTCGAAATAGCTGTCCTGAGCTGATCTACGTTTGTTTTCCGCGGATCAAAACCGATCTTCACGATCTTGGTCTCGTCGTTCAACTCTACGGATTTCACACCTTTTTCGTAGGCGATATTCGTTTCAATGCGCTCTTCGCACATGCCGCATACAGCCGAGGTCTGGATCTCGACTTCTTCGAAATTTTTCTTCTTTTCCTGGGCATTCACAGGATTGATGATGAAGACTGTCATCATCGCAAGGGCTAAAATTGATACTAGTTTTTTCATTGTCGTTAGAATTAGTTTTGAGGTTTTAAGGTTTTGAGGTTTTGGGTGGTGGAGTGGTGGAGTGGTGGAGTGGTGGGGTTTTGAAGTTTTGAGGTTTTGTCCGCCAGCTGGCGGATGGAATTTGGAATTTGGAATTTACAATTTGTCGTGTTTCAGCAAAAACCTCACCCCCGCATAGATCTTAACCCCGCTGATCGGCCCCCAGATGTTGGAAGCATCAAAATACGGGCCGAACGGATCGTCGGATGCGATGATGGGATTATGCTGCTTGTAATTCGCCAGGTTCTCCCCGCCGATATAGAATTCCCAGCGCTTATAAAATTTAGTGACCTGCGCGTTCAGGATAGTGTAAACCGGTGAATCCGATTCCATCTTGTATTCCTCCGGAAGCCCCTCTGTTGTTGGGATACGGGCCGATCCGTTGAGCTGTGTTGTGAAATCAAACTGCCATTTCCTCAGGTTGGTCGCGTAAGAAACCGTGAAAAGGCCTTTATACCTGTTCACCAGCGGCTCGCGCATCAATTCCTCGCTGATCGTCATCTTCACATCATTATAACGGAAAGCGGCAGTGACATCCATCCTCTTGATCAGCTCATATTTCACCTCCACCTGGAAAGTATTGGCATACGACTTTCCATCGAGATTATAGACCATCACCTGGTCGATGTTTTGTTCCTTGTCGATGATCACCTGGTTGGTGAAATCGGTCCGGTACACATCAGCATTGATGGTAAGTTCTTTCCCGAGGATATCGATATACTGGGTGAAATTCAGCCCGTAGGTCCAGGCCTGTTCCATCTTTATCTTTTCCATAATGGTAAACCTTCTTGATGTAGCCAGCATGGAAAGATTTTCGGCGATCACATTGGCTGTGCGCGATCCCCTTCCAGCCGAGAGCCTGAGGATGGTTTGTTTGGAAAAGGCATAGCGCAGATGGATCCTTGGCGTTGCGAAAAAGCCGTAAAGGTTGTCATAATCGCCACGGACACCGGCCAGCAGGGTAAATTTTTCAGGCACGATCCAGGTGTATTCGAAGAAAGCACCCGGGACATGCTCTTTCCTTGAAAATGCCGAATCGTTCAGCGTTTCATCAAAAGAGTCGAACTTGTAACTGATCCCTGTGGTGATCATATGGGCCGTGTTCGAAACATAGGTTTGCAGCATCAGGTTGCTGTAATACTGGTGTTGTGTGCCATCGTAAGTATTCAGGCCGAAAAAGGAATTCATATCGTGATAAATATATGAATTAATCCAGCCGATGCTGCTTTCGGCACGTTTCAGGAAGAAGCCGGTCTTGCTGAAAGCTTCCAGCCGGTTAGTCTCTATTTCCGTACCGTACAATTCGCCGGAGGCAGGCTCGTCGCTGTAGTAATCCACCTGTCCGCCTTTTCTCGATTCATTCAGAAATTTCACCCCGAACATGCCTTCCATCTTTTCCGAATGATAATTCCATCGGTTGAAAAGGTTCACCTGCGTAAAAACAGGATCATCCAGGAAGGTATCGCCGTTATGATCGATAAGGGTCGACTGGTTGGAAACATGGCCAAAGACGGCGGTATTCCACTTCGGGCTGACCCTGATGGAACTGTTTACATTGGCTTCGAGCCGGCCGGCCTGGTTGCCATAGAGGTTGACGAACAGCTTCTCCTTGTTATCAGGTTTTTTATATTCCACATTGATCTGCCCGGTAATGGATTCATAACCGTTTTTCACCGATGAAGTGCCTTTCGACACCTGGATCGATTCCATCCAGGAACCGGGAACGTATGACAGCCCGTAGGATGAAGCAAGTCCCTGGAAATTAGGGATATTTTCGGTCTGCATCTGGCTGTATTTACCGGCCAGCCCTAACAGTTTGATCTGCTTTGCGCCGGTGATGGCATCGCTGTAATTGACGTCGACCGAAGCATTCGTCTCGAAGCTTTCCGAGAGGTTGCAGCATGCAGCTTTTTTCAGTTCGCCGAGGGTGATCTGCTGCGTAGCGATCAGGTCGGTGCGGGAAATATGTGCACCCGGCGCCCTTTCGGTAATCTCCACTTCAGAAAGGCTTGCATTTTCGGTCAGAATAACCTCAACAACCAGTTGATCAGCGGAAAGGCTAAGCGTATCATTCCGGTATCCGATATAACTGACAACCAGGGTGGTATTTTTTCCGCCGGGGTGCTTCAATTCGAAGTGCCCTTCGGTATCAGTTGCTGTTCCTGTAGATGTGCCTGCCCAGAAAACGTTGGCCCCGGGCAGCGGGAGTTTCTGCTTTAATTCATCCAGCCCGAAAACGTACCCCTGAACCTTCTGGGAAAAGACGTTTACTGAGGCAGGAATTATCAGTAAAAGCAATATAAATATCTTGATCTTCATATTATTATAATTTTAATTCGAATAAGAAAGAATTATCCTTCGTGAATCTTCGTGTTTTCTTCGTGGAACTTCGTGGAATAAATCTGTTGTATTATCACGCAAAGTCAGGCAAAGGATACGCAAAGATGCGCAAAGAAGGAAAATCGAATTAAACCAGGGAGGGATCCAGCTTCAGCTGGTGCAAAGAAAGGACGATTTGCCTGCCTGAATCGGGCGGGGGCAGATCGGAAGCATTGATATGAAAAGCCGGCATCGAACGGGCATCTTCTGTAATAACAATACACAGCAAGGCCGATACAGCGGCAATAGGTTTTAAGTTGAGCTTTTCCAGTCCGGGCTGGAAGGAATCATTTATTTTCAGGAACTGGCTGGATGTCTGGCAGCAGTCATCGCCATTGCAGCTATGCTTTGTTTCCTGTGGTGCTTTATCCTGGCAGCATGCCGGGGTATCATCAGAACTGCAGCATGAAGAAGCGGAAGCCGGATTATCATTATCGCAGGTAACTTCAAGGATAACAGACGAAGACATTTCCCCTGCACAATGACAGATGTGGCGGTATACAGAAAAGCCGCCCGTTGCCATGATTAAAAGGCCAACGATCAATAACAGGGTTATATTCTTGATTATCTGTTTCATGAAGTTTCAGAATACAAAGATATGTCAAATATTGAATGTTTACGTTAAAAAAAGTTAATACGCTGCCCCTACCTCTAAATCCCCTACCCCTAAATCCCCTCCCCCAATTTGGGGGAGGGGACTGGGGAGGGGGCCGGAACCATTGAATTTGGAATTTGAAATTTGGAATTCCCTAATAATGTCTATATTTGGAATTCCAAACAAACACATCCTGCCTTATGGACTATGAGATACTGAAACTGACTATCGACGGGGATCTTGCCATTGTCACCATCAACCGCCCACAGGCCCTGAATGCACTTAACACCAGATTTTTCCAGGAAATGGATGCAATGATCCTCCAGGTGTCGGGGATGCCCGATATCAGGGTGATGATCATTACCGGGGAAGGGAAAGCGTTTGTTGCTGGTGCCGACATTGCCGAGATGGTAGATAAAAACCCTGCGGAAGGAATTGTTTTTTCAAAGACAGGCCAGAACACCTTCCGGAGCCTGGAAAGAATGGAGATCCCGGTAATTGCCGCAATAAACGGCTTTGCACTTGGCGGGGGGCTCGAGCTGGCCATGGGCTGCGACTTTCGTATTGCCAGCAGCAAGGCAAAATTCGGGCAGCCGGAAGTTTCCCTCGGATTGATACCTGGATATGCCGGGACACAAAGGTTACCGCGCCTTGTGGGCATGGGCGACGCCCTCTTCCTGCTGATGAGCGGGGAAATGATCACTGCTGATGATGCACTTCGCATAGGCCTGGTCCAGAAAGTGACCGAACCGGAACAACTGATGGAAGAAACGCTCAGGATCGCTAAGGTCATTGCGTCAAAAGGACCGGTGGCGGTTAAAAAAGTAAAATATGTGACCCGCACCGGAAGAATGATGCAGTTTGAAGACGGCTGCAACCTGGAGGCGGAATTTTTCGGCACCCAGTTCAAAGCCGAAGGAGAAGAAGGGATGAAAGCGTTTCTGGAGAAGAGAAAGGCGAACTTCTAACCTCACCCCCCAGCCCCCTCTCCAGTCGGAGAGGGGGAGAAGAGGAGAAAAGGGGACAAGGAGAATAATTAATATAGCCCGAATTCAACATTCAACATTCAACATTAATATGGAATACACTGATAAACTGCAAAATGTAACTGTCCTTGGAGCTGCGGGGAAGATGGGAAGCGGTATCCTGCTGCTGACTGCCGTGGAAATGGCTGACCTTAGCCTGAAACCTGAAAACAAAGGGAAAGCCTTTGTTCTCAACGCTATGGACGTCAGTAAGGAAGGACTTGCCGGGCTGATGCTTTACCTGCGTTCGCAGGTCCAGAAGATCGCTGAAAAGAAAACCGTAGCGCTGCGTAAGTACTATGCCGGTCGTGCCGACCTGGTCGAAAATGAAGAGATCATCAACCAGTATATCTTCGATGTAATTAGCATTGTCAGGCCTACGACAAGGCTCGAATCAGCATACGATTCCTCCCTGGTTTTTGAAGCAGTCAGTGAAAACAGGGCACTTAAAGTGAAGATCCTTTCGCAGATCGACCAGAATAACCCCGGAAAGCCCTGGTTTTTCACCAATACTTCATCAGTGCCTATTCACCTGATCGATGAAGAAGCGAATCTCGGCGGAAGGGTGCTGGGTTTCCACTTTTACAACCCGCCTGCCGTGCAGAAGCTTGTAGAACTGATCGTAACCGGTAAATCTGACCCTGAGATGGTTGAATTTTCCAAGGTTTATGCAAAGAACCTCGGAAAGGTTGTAGTCCCGGCCAACGACTTTGCCGGTTTTATCGGTAACGGCCATTTCATGCGTGATGCCCTCCATGGGATAAAAACGATGCAAAAGCTTTCGATGGAACTTTCTGTTCCTGAAGCTGTTTATTGTGTTAATAAGGTAACCCAGGATTTCCTGATCAGGCCGATGGGGATATTCCAGCTTATCGATTATGTTGGGATCGACGTGGTATCTTTTATTATGAATGTAATGAACCCGTTCCTGCCTGACGAAGACCTCCACAGCGACCTGCTGGATCAGATGATCTCGCTGGGCGTGAAAGGAGGGCAGTTTTCCGATGGGTCCCAGAAGGATGGGTTCCTGAAATATGAGAAAGGAAAAGTTGTGGCTGTTTTTGATACAGTTTCAAAAAGCTATGTGAATGTTGCCGACCTGAAGGAAAAGTGCGATAAATATCTCGGGGCCGGGCCGGCTTCATTGATTCCCTGGAAAGCCGCCATTAAGGTAAAAGACAAAGATGCCGTTTTCGGGAAGATATTTACAGACATGAAGGCCCTGGATACCACCGGCGCAAAACTCGCCGTCGAATATGGCCGTGTTTCCAATGCCATTGGCAAGAAACTTGTAGCCGATAAAGTGGCTTTCACCGATGCTGATGTCAATACAGTATTACTGACAGGGTTTTTCCATGCCTACGGCCCGGTGAATAGCTTTTTTTAGTCGTATAACCTCACCCCCTGGCCCCCTCTCCAATTTGGAGAGGGGGAATAAGAGGTCGTCGTGTAAATTGGATGAAGTCAAAACACTGGAACACTGGAACACTGGAACACTGGAACAATAGAACAATAGAACAATAGATCATTAAAGATATGAGCAAGCCACATAAAAAGATTTACATGGCAGCCGGGTTCAATACCATATCGATGGGTACCGGCCGGAGTGAGTTCAACCCGAAAAAAGCCCGTCCGGGCCTGGAGTATTATTTCAATGAAGCGGCGCAGGGCACGCTGAAGCAGATCGGGGGAGCGAAGAATGTTGATGAATGTGTCGTAGGGAATTTCATGGCCTCACGCTTTAACAAACAGGCACACCTTGGCGGGTTTTTCCCGATGGTCGACCCGGAACTGCAGTTCAAGCCGGCAATACGCGTCGAGGGGGCCTGTGCATCGGGTGGATTGGCGCTGGTTACCAGCATAAAGAACGTGCTGGCCGGTACTGCCGATGTTTCGCTGACTGTGGGTATCGAAGTGCAGAACACAGTCAAAGCCATTTACGGTGCAGATATTTTGGCCGGTGCAGGCTGGTTCCAGAAACGGAAGAGCGGCCATGCCTATTTTTTCCCGGGCCAGTTCAGCGACAGGGCAGGGGCGTATTATGAAAAATACGGGATGGAATATACCCGCAAGGGGATGGGAAGATGGTTCCGCAATGCGATGGAAAATGCCCGTCTTTGCCAGACCGCCCAGGAATTTGAAAATAAGGTCGAAGACCTCGAAGGCCTTTATAATAAAATGAAGCCCAACGGGGCGGCGTTTGTCGATAACCTCAATGTGCTCGATTGTTCCAAAGTATCAGACGGCGCTTCCTCAATCGTGGTTTGTTCGGAAGAAGGACTGAAGCGCTGCGGCATCCCGAAGAGCGAAGCTGTTGAGATCCTCGCCTGGGCACATAAAGTGCGCAATATCACCGAAGACCCGCCCGATCCGACAGAAGTGCTTTGCATCAAAAATGCTGCCCTGGCTGCTTTAGCTGATGCCGGCATCACGATAAACGACCTGGGTACCATTGAAACCCACGACTGCTTCTCCATTGCCGGGGTGTTAGCTACCGAAGCGCTCGGCTTTGCAGAAAAAGGCAAAGGCCCGCAGTTTGTCGCTGAAGGCAATACCGCCCGCGACGGCAAGATCCCGATGAACACCACCGGCGGGTTGATCGGCTGGGGCCATCCTACGGGAGGAACTGGCGTCCATATGGCTGTGACCGTCTGGGAACAGCTTACCGGAAGGGCCGGCGCAGCGCAGATCACCATCCATCCCGATAAGCCCTACGGCCTGTCGATCAATATGGGTGGCGATGATGTGACGGTGATTGCGGTGGTTTATAAACGCGGGTAGCCCCCCTCCCTGCCGATGGGGAAATGAATAAAAATATTACTGGCGGTTTAACAAAGTTTTAATTAAAGTAAAATTAATATTGCGCCACATATCTTCCGATAAAAGTCCAATTATTGCTAATCCATTGTTGCGATTGTTATCAAATACTTCAAATCCTGGAAAAACTTTTTTTCTATCTGTGTAAAAAAAGAGCGAATAATCTACAAGACTTAAATGGTGGAAATCTTTATTAATCGATTTTAAAAACAAACCGGAATTTGGAGTTTTTAGTTTTCGATCCGGTCGAAAAATAAAATGACTAAAGTCTGGTAATTCTGAATTCAGGTTAACTTTTTCAAACAATTCGGTTTGACTTTGAGAAGTAAAGGACTTTAATATTTTTCTTAGCCGTTCTTCGTGTGGAGCTTCAAGTTTAAAACTCGTAAAAACGTCAGATTCACTAACAGATACACGCCAAACAACCGAATAAATAAATAGATTGTAAATCAGTATATTAAGAAGTTTTGGGGAAAAGCATACAAACTCGCCAATATTTAAAGGTTCATAATTGTCATTTGTTCTATATTTATATTCGTCATAGCGAGTCAAATGAATTGAACAATAAGTTTCATAAAGACTAAAACCCTTTTCACAGTTCTTACATAATATAAAATCCTCTTTTGGGGTATCCTGAACTTTTCTGAGATTCCCATTACTACTAAATAATAAACTGTGTCTTGGTTTAATTTCGGCAAATAAATTCCTTTGTAAGCCCCTCTATCATGTTATATATCTTTAGAATAATTAACATGAACAGTAGTACAGGTTAATTCATTTAACATGACATGTGTTTCATGTTAAGGAAATGCAAAATTATTAACATGAGGAAAAGATGTACCAGCATTCATTTTTTTAATACCTGCACAAGAGCTGTGTTAAGGAATAGATTCTCCTTACCTATCTTTTGAAGTTCCAGCACATGTATCTCTTCTAGCCTTTTTAAATAGACAGACGCAGTTTGCCTAACGACACCTAATTTTTGCTCGAGAACGATGCTTTTACAATAAGGCTGTTCAAACAAGGCTTCAACAAGTTCCTTTTTATAGATTTCAGGCGCTTGATTTTCTACCTTTTCTATGGTTTCGTCAAGTGACTGTTTGATATCATTAACTTTTTTAATTGTGGAGGCGGCGGTTTCTGTTAGAGCATCCAGCATATAGATAATCCAGGATTCCCAGTCATTATTTACGGTGACATTTCTTAAAAGCCGGTAGTAGTCTGATTTATGCAATGAAATATATCGACTTAGAAATAGTACCGGCATATCGATAATATCCATCAAACAGAGAAACAAAACGTTGATGATCCTCCCGGTTCTCCCATTTCCGTCACTAAAAGGATGTATCGATTCAAACTGATAATGAATCATCGCCATTTTTATTAAAGGATCAACATTAAAAAATTCGTCATCATTAATAAACAAAGCCAGGTTATCCAATTTAGTTCTTATGACGTTTTCTCCTGTAGGTGGGGTGTAGATCACCTCATCGGTATGATCATTCTTAAGCGTTGTTCCGGGAAGTTTCCTGATGCCTTCCGTAGTTTCAATAATGGTCTCATTAATGCTGATGATATCATTAATAGTCAGGATCTTATTTCTGCTTATGGCCTGAAAACCGCTATAAAGGGCGCTTCTATAATTAATAACTTCTTTTGTCGATTTATCTGCAAGATAATTTTTTGCACTTAATGCCCGAAATAATTCGTCATTCGTAGTAATCACATTTTCAATTTCGGAACTGGCTTTAGCTTCCTGAAGTGCAATATTATTGATTAGTATATCTTGATTTGGGATGATGAGTGCACGTCCTTTCAACTCTGCGAGCCTAGCTCGTGCAGCTACTAACTTTTTTAATACCTTAACAGATTCAACATTTACTTCAGGAGGTAATAAGGGCAGGTCGTTGTACGGTTGTTCCGGTTGAAAATGCATATGTTGTATATTACGTGTTAAAAATAGTCAAAATTATTAACATGAAATAAATCAAATTTCAGTTCCCCCAAAAATTTTAATCAAGTTCTTGCGATTTCAAAACATTTCGTATTTTTGCGAAATACGAAATGAAATGGATTCCAAAAGAAACTACCTGACTTCCGAACAGGAAAAGATTTCGAGGTATGCCAAAGCCCTCTCCCATCCTGTAAGAGTGTATGTCCTTAATTACCTGGCTGATAATATAGATAAATGTTGTTATTCCGGCGACATGGCTGAGGAATTGCCTATTGCCCGTTCGACTTTGTCGGAACATTTAAAGGAGCTAAAAAAGGCAGGATTGATACAAGGGGAAATTAATCCTCCCTTTATAAAATATTGTATAAACAAACAAAATTGGGAAGAAGCCCAATTAGTATTAACTGAATTTTTCAAGAGAGAAAAAAACCAGATTAAATCAGGCACTTGTAAATAAAATAACTGAAATCTTAAAAATGTAAAATATGTCAGAATCGAATAAACCTGGTTTTATCATGTGCGTTTGCACGGGAAAATGTCCCGGTTTTTCGCAAATGGACATCTGGGACTTTATAAACAGGGTAAGGATAGAATTGCCGGTCGAATACGGATTTATCCATCCGCAACTTTGTGAAGAAGACGGGGACCGGTTTTTACATGATTACCTGAAAGCCCACCGGAAAGTTGTGATCGGGGCCTGCGCCTTAAATATGCAACGCAAGATGTTCAAAGATGCATTTGCAGAAGCCGGTCTTGACGTAAGCAAGGATTTAACTGCAATTGATATTCGTGACATGACGACCGATCAGGCAATTGAAAAAGTCAATGCAGCACTTATAAAATTGGAGGAGGCGATATGAGCGAAACTACCTTCATGGGGGTCGAACGCAATAAAATCGATTGGAAACCGGCTATAGACTATACAAAATGCGATTATTGCCTGGAATGTGTGAAATTCTGCCCTCACAAAGTCTTTGAGGTCAGGGAAACCGAAGACATTAAATTGATCGTCAGGAATCCGGATAACTGCGTTGTTTTCTGCAGGGCATGCTCGAAAATTTGCGGCCCCGATGCACTATCGTTTCCTGATAAAAATGCGACGACCCAAAGGATCAAGGAAATAAGAAAGGAGGAAACCGATGGTTGAAAATTATGCAATCCTTCCATGCAACGGATTGGATAAATGCGCCGGGGCGATTTCAAGGGAATTAGCCATAAAATTATGTGAGAACGGTAAAAATGAAATGATATGCCCCGTGTTTTACCGGGTTTCAGGATCAAAATATAATAGGATCGCTGGCGAGCACCCTCTCCTTGTTATAGATGGCTGCCAGACCCGGTGTGCAAGTAAGCTTGCTGCGGAGAAAAACTTAAAAATTACCAGGAAAATATTAGTCACGGAAGAAGCTAAAAACCACAATATTGAATTAAAGAGTAATCTCAGGCTTCAGGAGAAGGAAAATGCCCTTATTGAAATCATATTAATCGAACTTAATATGACAGAAAATAAGGTTACCAAAGTCCCTGATGAAATAAATTCCTTAGTTGATCTCGAGTATGAGACGTTTCAAAATGGCAAGTTCATTTTCAGAGTACCAAAAAGTCCGGAAATTTATTTTAACGAGAATGACTGCTGGGCTTATGTAATCGGAAACCGGGCCAGAATAGGCGTTACCGATTTTGTCCAGCAAAACCTTTCCGATATTCTATATTTTACACCGCCCGATATTGGGGCAGAAATTGACCAGTTTGGCGAAGCCGGTGATATCGAATCGTCAAAATCAGTTTTCGGGTTGATTTCACCGGTGAGTGGTAAAGTCATAGCAATCAATGAAGAACTTGTACAAAAGCCGGAACTTATCAACGAAAACCCTTATGAAAAGGGATGGATGGCAGAGCTCGAACTGACTGATTTTGAAAACGATAAAGAGCTTCTTATCGGATTTAATCAATATTTTGAAATAATGAAAAAGAAGGTGGAGGACATAAATGGATAAAAAAGTGAAAGTCATACCCTGCAGTGGTATTGGCAAAGTATTCGGACTCATGGCAAGGGAAGCGGCTTTGAAAACAGTCTTTGAGCTGATCCCGGAAAGATCAGAAACGGTGTGCCTCGCCTACATTGTTACCGGAGATAAAGAAGCGCAGGAAAAAATCGAAGGCTTTAACTGCATAACCGTGGATGGGTGTCCAAAAATGTGTGCTTCAAAAAATGTTTCATTGGCCGGTGGGAAAGTAATCGAAGAGGTAAAGGTCCTGGATACCGTTAAGGAACATAAAGGAAAAAAGTTTGGCTCACCGACGCAGCTTGATGCGGACGGCGAAGTGGTAACAGATGAAATAGCAGCAAAGATTGTCAAAAGAATTAATGAAATCAATTAAGGAGAAATAGTAATGTCTGAATTGAAAGTAGGAATTATATCATGCAGTGGCGAGGAATGTCTCGGAGGAACAATTTCAAGGCTCGCTACGAGAGTAGTACTTGAGGAACTTAAAATGATCAGCACAGTAACACTCTGCCTGCCGCTATATCTTGCGGGTGGCGAAGAAGAAAGAAACTTCGCAAAAGTATTTCCGACAATAGCGGTTGATGGCTGCGACAAGCTATGCGCGAAAAGAAGCACAGAAAAATATAGCGGCAAGGTCAACGGATCTATTGATGTCTCAATGATCATAGGAACGGAAAACGCGCTCAACACAAAAACTGTCAGAATCAAAGATCTTACTGAAGAACATATACTGATGGTAGAGGAAGTCGCCAGTGAGATTATTAAAGCGATCAGCGCCATCCCCCCGGATTCCTATACCGGAAAATCTTTTAGCGGTTGCGGTTGCGGTAGCTGATAAATGATCAAATAAATAGTCGTCATGGTGTTATGAAAAGGAACTTCTTTTTGATTTTAATGCTTTTGATCCTCATGCTGGCTTGTAACAAAGAGGAGGACAAGCCTGATGTAAATCCTACCGACAAACTTGCCTTAGACAGCCTGGTTGCAACAAAAAAACATATAGTGACCTGGGAAGAGATTACCGTTAAAGCCTATGCCAGGGGTGAAAGCCTGAAATTTGAATGGTACACAAACCATGGAAGCATGGTTGCCCTGGATTCAGTCACGGTCCTTTACTGGGCCTGCCCGACCTGCGAAGGACTGAACGTCATTGAATGCACCGTTTCAAATGAATTTGGGGCCATCTCCGATACTGTAATGATTCAAGTAGATCCTGACCATGGCCCATAAGTTTCTATTGTTAATCCCGGCCATCGCCGTCTTTTCAATGAATGGATACGGCCAGTGCTGTTCCGCCGGCAATCCACTGGGAAGTAATGGCATCAACGATGGTCTGCCGGTTAAGGAATGGCAGTTTCTGACATCTTACAAACATAGCTTGTCAAAGCAATATTACCATAAGGACCACCAGGTGGAGGTTCCGGTAGTCGAAAAGAGTTATTATGATTATCAAAGTCTTTCCGTTGCCTATGGGATATTTAAATGGATGAATGTCAGTGCGGAAATCGGATATTTTTACAACAAGACCCAAATCCTGGAACCCGGACAGTCAACCGGTGAAATCCAGGCGCACGGTATCGGGGACCTGGCAGTTAATCTCCGGTTCCTGCCGGTTAAGTCGCTCAGGAAAACCACGCAGTTTATTCTTTCCAGTGGGGTCCGGATCCCGGTTGGAGCCTTTGATGAACAAATTGACGGGGTGACCGTTCCGGTTTCCTTACAGCCTTCGTCAGGTGCATTAAAAATCAATACAAGCGTTTACTATTCGGCAAACACGGCTAACCGTAAAATATTTGTGAATTCTTTTGCTTTGTTCGAATACAGTAATACCATCGAAGAGGGTTACTTTATATACAAGTACGGGGATTTTCTGCAGTTGAGTTCAGGATTACAGTACAATCTTAACAAGCATTTCACCTTTTTGCTCAACCTGAAGTATGAAAACCGTGGCCAGGATCATAGGGAGAATGAAGAAGTCGTTGAATCATCCGGAAGCCACCTTATTTTGATCAACCCTCAAATTACCTACTACTTGAAACGGGGATGGAGCTTGATGCTGTTGTCCGACCTGCCTGTCTATAAATATGTCAACGGTGAGCAGCTTACCAATAGTTATTCCATTCAATTTTCTCTTTATAAAAGAATTCATTTCTGAATCTATATTCATTCTAAATTAAGTAAAAACTTAACGTATTTATACGTCATAATAGATATTGATGTATTTTTACGTCAAAATTACATCCATGCCACAAGCTAAAACTGATTTATTTGAAGCCGAATTGCAGACTACCTCACTGTTTTTGAAAGCATTGAGCCATCCGGCAAGATTAATGATCTTAACGTTCCTTGCTGATTGTAAAAGTTGTTACCGGGGTGATATTACCTCTGAATTACCATTAAGTCGAACGACAATCAATCAGCATCTTGATGAACTTAAGAAAGCCGGCCTTATCATGGGACATATCTCCGGAAATAAAACCAATTATTGCATCAATGTGGATCGGATAGCTGAGATGAAGTCGATAATTTCATCTTACCTGGATGACCTGGATATTTCTGTCCCCTTCAAATGTGAATAAAAAAACCAAATAATTATAAAGCTAATAAACTTAAAAAATTCATTATGAAAACACGTTTCTTTTTTCTATTCGTGATCCTGGTTACATTTTTTGGCCAGGCCTATGCTACAGTAAAAAGCGATCTTGAAACAGCCAATAAGAATGGTAATTCCGTTTTCCTTGTGGTAACTGATCCAAACGTTACCGGAACCGATAAAGCCCTGGAAATGGCTAACAAGGCGAAAGCAAGCGTAACAAAATCAATCGTAGTTCAAATGAACCGTTCTGATGCAGCCAATTCGGAGTTGGTTACCAAATACCGTCTTGCCGGCGCCCCATTGCCGCTTATCCTCGTTATTGCTGCAAATGGCGTAGTAACCGCAGGATATGCGCTTACCCAGGCAACTCCTGAATTACTGGTAAAAGCTGTCCCGTCACCTAAAAAATCTGAGGTATTGAAGTCTTTAAGCGAAGGAAAATCAGTTTTCATTGTAGTTACAGGCAAAACAATGGCAGAGAAAACTACCATAATGAATACCTGTCAGCAAGCATGTATTGAAATGGAAAATAATGCCAAAATGATTGAAATAAGCCTGGACGATCCAAAAGAAAACCAGTTCCTTACAGAACTAAAAGTGGACATGACAGCTAAAGAGCCCACGACCTATGTAATTAACTCAAAAGGCCAGGTTACCGGAACATTCACTGATGATGTGAATACTACTACTTTAGTTGCTTCTGCAAAGAAAGTTGCAGCATCAGGATGCGGCCCTTCCGGATGTGGTGGTAAGACTTGTGGACCAACCAAAAAGTAGCCAGACCCAATGAAAATCTTTCAATTGGTCTGGTTGGAACTCGGCCAGAGAAAAACACAATTGATGTCAGGGATCCTGGCAATTACGCTGGGGATTGCCGTAATTGTAGCTATCAGATCAATTTCGCTGGTTTCGGAAAAAGCAGTGGCTATCAATCTGGATAACCTTGGCGCCAACATCATGGTGCTTCCTCAGGGGGCGACCATCGACAACTATTATTCAGCCGATATCGATGCACCTACAATACCTGAGGAATATGTTGAACGGATACTTACTTCATCATTGCAGGGGGTGGATAACCTGAGCCCCAAGCTCACCCGCAGGGTTGATATTGGAAATCAAAAATTCGTTCTGACGGGCATTATTCCTTCCAATGAACTGGCAGCTAAACCATTATGGCAATCAGCCGGACTGTTTGGAGCTGAACTCGCTGCCAGTTGCGGTGAAAATCCACAGAATGAATCCCTTGGTTATAAAGACGAGAAACTGCAACGAAAGTCTATCGATTCCCTTGCAATAGCCGACTGCCTGCTGGGTTATTCAGCATCTCAGAAACTTGGCCTGAGGGCAGGGGATTCTTTAACAATTATGGGTAATGAGCTTAAGGTTGCCAAAGTACTGACAGAAACCGGGACCATTGACGATGACAGAATTTTTGCTCATTTAAAAACTGTACAGAATATCCTTGGTATTCAGGGCCAGGTCAGTGCCATTGAGATCATGGGTTGCTGCAATGCTATATCTGATGGCTTATTGGGTCAGCTCAGAAACATATTGCCTGACACACGGATTACAACCATTGGTCAGATCGTATCCACACAAATTAAAACGAACAAGTTGATGAACCAGATTTCGCTCATCATCCTGATCATCATCCTGATCGTGGGTGGAATTTCTATTGGAAACTATATGTGGGCAAATGTCAATGAACGTAAAAAGGAGATAGGCATCTTGCGAATGATCGGCTTTCATAAGTCTTCCATTTATTCAATGTTGTTGATTAAAGCGGTCTTTATGGGACTGGTAGGTGGACTTGCAGGATACATTGCCGGAGCCTTGATTGCCTGGTTCCTGGGCCCAGCGTTAGCCGGAATTAATGTAGTCCCGATTCCATTGCTACTACTGTACTCAGTGCTTCTTGCAGCGGGAATAGCTGTTGTTGGCTCATTGCTGCCAGCTTACTTTGCCTCAAGGTTCGAACCCTACTCAAATATGCAGGAAATATGACACCCATCCTTAGTACTTCAGCACTATCGAAACACTATTTTCACCGTGACGGATTAATTATGGCGCTGAACGATGTATCCATTTCCGTTTCTGAAGGCTCCTTCGTCACGATAACCGGCCCTTCTGGTTCAGGAAAATCAACGCTGTTAATGGCATTAAGCGGTTTGATCCGTCCAACATCAGGGAAGATTTATTTTAAGGAACAGATCCTGGATACGGATAACGACAGGGCATTGGTTGAATTCCGTAAGAAATACACCGGTTTTATTATGCAGAATTTTTCCCTGATCCCTTATATGACAGCGATGCAAAATGTATTGCTTCCGCTGTCCCTCAACGGGTTATCGGCAGAAAACCAGAAGCTCAGGGCTATTGAACTTCTGGAGCTGGCCGGCCTTGGAAACCGGATGAACCATTACCCAAGGGAGTTATCAGCCGGACAGCAGCAAAGAGTAGCCATTGCAAGGGCACTGGCCAACAAACCGGCCATTATCTTTGCTGATGAACCAACGGGGAATCTCGATCCTCATTTGTCAGTCGAAATCCTGAATTTGCTAAAGGATATTAATGAAAATAACAGGATTACTATTTTCATGGTTACACACAGTCCGGCAGCAAGTGAATACGGCAATGCATCAATCAGGCTGAATAACGGCGAGATAATCAATTAGGATATTAGAGTGAGATGAAAGCATTTCAGAACATTTCGTAATTTTGCGAAATATAATAGATTAGTTCATGGGAGTTAAAGTATTGGTTATTTGCACAGGCAACAGTTGCAGGAGCCAGATGGCGGAAGGCTTTTTAAAATCCTTTGATAAAACGCTGGAAATCAGTTCTGCAGGTACCCATCCCGCCGAAAAGGTCAATCCGAATGCTGTAAAAGTGATGAAGGAGACCGGCATCGATATCAGCCATCATGTTCCTGAGCTGGTGGATAAATATATTGACCGGGAATGGGATTATGTGATCACGGTTTGCGGCGGGGCAAAAGAAACCTGCCCGGCGTTTACAGGAAAAGTAAAACATCGCCTGCATATCGGCTTTGATGACCCGGCGGATGCTGTTGGGAGTGAAGAAGAAGTGATGGCTGTTTACAGAAGGGTTAGGGACGAAATAAAGGAAGGATTTTATAAGTTCTACGAGAGTTTAAAATAATTTTGAATGTTGAATTTTGAATGTTGAATTCGGGTATTTTTAATTAATGTTAAATGACAGATTCCCAATGTAAACAAACAATTATTCCCGAATTTAAAATTCAACATTCAACATTCAACATTAATAATATATCATGGAAGATTTAAAGAAAATTGTACAGGAAAAATACGGCCAGATTGCCAAAGACAGTGCCGAGCCTGAAAATAAGCTGAGTTGTGGCTGTGGATGCGGATGTAGTGACACTTACACCATCTTCAGTGAAAATTATTTTGGCAAAGAGGGCTATGACCCAAATGCTGACCTGGGCCTGGGATGCGGGATCCCGACAGATTTTGTCAATATAAAGAAGGGCGATATTGTGATCGACCTTGGCTCGGGCGCAGGTAACGACTGCTTTGTTGCACGGGCATTGGTCGGCGAAGAAGGGAAGGTCATCGGAATTGACATGACGAAGGAAATGATTGCCCTGGCACGCGTCAATGCTGAAAAACTGGGTTATAAGAACGTGCAGTTCCGTTATGGCGATATCGAAAACATGCCGGTTACTTCGAAAAAGGCCGATGTTGTAATCAGCAATTGTGTGCTGAACCTTGTCCCCGATAAAGAGATGGCAGTTTCGGAGATTTGCCGCGTACTTAAGGTCGGCGGGCATTTCTGCATTTCCGACGTGATCATCAAAGGCGAATTGCCGGAAAGCATCCGGGATGCGGCCGAAATGTATGCCGGCTGTGTATCAGGCGCGCTGGAACGTGAAAAATACATGGAGCTTATCGCAAAAATGGGCTTCATCAACATCACCATCCATAAGGAAAAAGAAATTGCTGTCCCCGATTCCATCCTGGCAAATTACCTCTCAGGAGAAGAAATCGAGGCTTTCAGAAAATCAGGTACCGGGATATTCAGTATTACCATATCGGGTGAAAAACCAGCGAAAGGATGCCTATGCTGCGGAAACTGATCATTTCTCATTGAGCATTTCTCAGTATCATTTCACAAGATAAATAGTATGAAGAGACTCTCTTTTTTGGATCGATATCTGACTCTTTGGATAATCCTTGCGATGCTGATCGGGGTATTTGCCGGGTACTTTTTCCCGGGTATTGTCAGTTTCTGGAATAAATTCAATTCCGGAACCACCAATGTCCCTATTGCCATCGGCCTGATTTTAATGATGTACCCGCCGCTTGCCAAAGTGAAATACGAAGAGCTGGGCGATGTGTTCCGCAATTTTAAAGTGCTCACAATATCCCTCGTCCAGAACTGGATCATCGGGCCAATCCTGATGTTCGCCCTTGCCATCATCTTCCTTTCGTTCAATGTCGATTACATGTACGGCCTGATCCTGATCGGCCTGGCCCGCTGCATTGCCATGGTGATCGTCTGGAACGACCTGGCCAAAGGCGATACCGAATATGCCGCCGGACTGGTGGCCTTCAATTCCATCTTCCAGGTATTGTTCTTCTCGGTATACGCCTACATCTTCATCGCAGTGCTGCCCGGCTGGTTCAACCTTCCGACCAACAGCGCGGTGGAACAGATCACCATCGTGGAGATCGCCAAAAGTGTGTTCATTTACCTGGGGATCCCGTTCATCGCCGGCTTCCTTACGCGTTTCATCCTTATCCGTGTTAAAAACAAGGAATGGTACCACACGAAATTTGTCCCGAAGATCAGCCCGCTAACCCTTATCGCCCTGCTTTTCACTATCCTGGTGATGTTCACGATGAAAGGGGAATATATCGTCCAGTTACCGCTGGATGTTGTAAGAATTGCCATTCCGCTGGTAATTTACTTCCTGATCATGTTCTTCTTATCCTTCATAATGAGCAAGAAGGCCGGGGCGAACTATGAACAATCCGCAACCCTTTCATTTACTGCGGCCAGCAATAATTTTGAACTGGCTATCGCAGTGGCCATCGCCGTTTTCGGCATCAATTCCGGGGAAGCCTTTGCCTGCGTGATCGGACCCCTGGTGGAAGTACCGGTGCTGATCAGCCTTGTTAATGTTTCCCTCTGGATCAAGCGAAAGTATTATGATAAGGTGAAGGTGGTATAATTCCAAATTCCATCCGCCAGCTGGCGGACCAAATTCCAAATTACAACACTGGTGATATGCATAAAGAATCATTCTGTAAATAAAAACCAAACTAAATGAAAACGATAAAAGTATTAGGCACAGGCTGTGCTAATTGCCGGAACCTCGAATCAAGGGTCCGCTCGCTCGTCGAAAGCCTCAGGCTCGACGCTAAAGTGGAAAAAGAAGAAGACATCATGAAGATCATCGCATACGGGGTGAGGCGTACACCTGCTCTGGTGATCGATGAAAAGGTCGTGCTTTATGGCAGGGTACCGGATGAGAAGGAGCTGATTCAATTGCTGACCGTATAGCTGGCTAAGCACCAAGCACCAAGCACCAAATTCCAAACCACAAAACCACAAAACCCCACCACTTCACCACTTCACCACTTCACCACCACAAAACCACAAAACCTCAAAACTAACTTCTAATGAAAAACTTAATTTACTTATTAGCAATCCTTTCGCTGCCGGGGTGGATGAGCTTAAACGCCCAGGATGCAGCAAGTAGCAGCCAACCAAAAGTCGAAGTCTATTATTTCCACGCCACGATGCGTTGCCCGACCTGCCTGGCGGTGGAAGAACAAACCCGGAAAACGCTGGATGATAACTTTGCAGAAGACCTCAAATCGGGGACAATTAAACTTACGGTACTTAACCTGGAGGAAAAGGAGAACAAGGCCATTACCGAGCAATTCGAGATAGGCTGGTCATCGCTGATCCTGTATGTCCCGGAAAGTAAGAAAACCGTTAACCTGACGGATGATGCTTTTGCCAATGCGCGTTCACATCCGGAGGATTTTCGTAAAGAACTTCAGGAGAAGATTAAGGAACTATTATAAGTTGGACAGTTGGGCAGTTGGACAGTTGGACAATAAAAAGGCTATGTCCAACTGTCCAACTGAAAACTGTCCAACTGAAAACCGTCCAACCGTCCAACAGTCCAACAGACTATGGATTTCCTGCAAAACAAACTCGACCAATCCCACTTGCCGGCAATG
>CAYJNJ010000069.1:0-26542 GCA_964371595.1 uncultured Bacteroidales bacterium
GCAGCCTCTTCCTTTGCTGCGATTTCAGCTTCTTCCGCGGCTTTCTTCGCTGCAATTTCAGCTTCTTCCGCTGCTTTCTTTGCCGCGATTTCAGCCAGCGTAGTATTTATCTCAGCGATTTTCCCCGAAGCATATGTGGCTTGCGGCTTGAGGCTTGAGGCAACCTGATAGGAGCTTAAAGCTGTCTGATAATCATTCCCCTTCAAAGCAAGGTCGCCTGCAGCAATAGCCTCCTGGTATTGCTTCTCCAACGCTGCCTCGGCCGCCGCCTTTGCCGCGATTTCCTTAGCGGCTATATCTTCTAAAATGGGTTTGATCTCTGTAATCTTTCCCTGTGCATAGATCTCGCCGGGTTTCAATTTCCTGGCTGCCTCGTAATCAGTTAATGCCTTTTGATAATCCTTTGCCGCCATAGCTGCATCTGCAGATGCGATCATGTCCCAGTATTGCTTCTCGATGGCTTGCATGGCCGCCACTCCGGCTGCATCTTCTTCTACTTCATAAACCTGCTCCTTGTTGTAATTTTCAAGTGCCTGCTGTTTGTCCTCAATGTCAATTTCAGCATCAGCAAGCAGGGCCTCAATTTCCAGGATCTTTTCTTTCGGGTATTTCTCATCCGGTTGCAACGCGGAAGCGGTCCTGAATTCCATAAGGGCGGCCTCGAAATCCTGTTCGTAAAAAAGCTGGTCGGCACGGGTGACAGCCTTTACATAAGTATCCCGCTGGCCAAGTATCTCATTGATCATCGTGATCTGGTCAATCGGGTATTTCTCTTTCTGGAACAAATAGCTGGCCTGCCGGTACTGCTCCCTGGCTTCTTCGTATTCATCTGAAAAAAACAGTCTGTCAGCACCCTTGATAAGGTTCGTGTATAGTTCCTGCTTGGTGGAAAGGTCTTTGAGAATCGTGTTGATCTCTTCAATTTTCACCTTCGGGTATTGTTCCAGCGGCTTGATACCGATCGCCCTGTTATATTCAGCTTTTGCATCTGCATATTTTTCTTCTTTGAACATGCCATCGGCCCTAGAAATGGCCTGGGTGTAGGCTTCTTCCTGCGAATTCCTTAGGTTTAGCGCATTGTTGATGTCGTTGATCCTTTGCTTTGCATAGGTCTCATCCGGCTTGAACAGTAAGGCTTTCTGGTATTCGACCATGGCCTTTTCATAATCCTGCTGGCTGAAAAGCTCGTCGGCGCGCTGGATGGTGAATGCATAACTCGACCTGTTGGCCTGTTCCACATCCATAAGTGCAATATCTATCTTTTCAAGCATCCTTTTCGGGTACTCGTCTTCAGGTTTAATGGCCTGTGCCTGCAGGTATTTATCTTTTGCCAGCAGGAATTCCCTGTTAACATAATAATCATCTGCAGCGGTAATGATCGAATTATAAGAATCCCATGCTGCTTTAAGGCTTTGTGCTTCGGCCAGCTTCTGCTTGGGAAGCGGCTCCCCGGGCATCAGGTTAATGGCCTTTTCTAGCAGCTTTATCGCTTCATCGTATTTATTTCGTGAAATAGCCAGGTCAGCCGACTGAAGAGAAACCAGGTATTCATCGGTAATATTTTTCTTTTGGGCGATAAGGGCTTCTGTTTCAATGGCTTTTTGCCTGGGATAGGATTCGGAAGGTTTTAATGAGGATGCATTCTTGTATTCCGCGAGCGCCTTATCTAGCTTGCCTTCCTTGATGAACTGGTCTGCTGCGGTTATGCTCTTCTGGTAATCCGCGTCAACCTGCTGCGCATCGACCTGTGTGCGGTTTATCTCCTGGATCTTTCCTGATGCATAAACGTCCCCGGGAAGGATGGACAGGGCTTCCTGGTAATACTGCAATGCCCCGGTAAAATCCCCTTTCGTGAACATGTCGTCAGCAACCTGGATCTTTTGCTGGTAAAGGTTATTCTGGTACATCTGCACCTTGATCATGTCGAGCGACTGCTGCAGCCTGTCCTTAGGATATTGCTCCTCAGGCGCAAGCCTTACGGCAATCTGGTAAGATGCTTTGGCATTGATATAGTCTCCTTTACTGAAATAACTGTCGGCGCTTTCAATAGTCTTCTCGTACTCGGCGGTATTATCCTGTGAAAATGCAGGAATAGCGCAAAAGATCAGAAAGACCAGGGATACATAAACAATTTTATGGCGAAGCGTCATATTCTTTTTAAAATGATTATTGATTTATTCGATCCGGCCGTCTTTCATTACGATCATCCTGTCGGCCATCCTGGCCAGTTCCTGGTTATGGGTCACGATAATAAATGTTTGCCCGATCTGTTCCCTGAGAGTGAAGAACAACTTATGTAGCTCTTCTGCTGCGGCTGAATCGAGGTTGCCGGAGGGTTCATCCGCCAGCACTATCCTCGGATTGTTGACCAGGGCACGTGCCACAGCTACACGCTGCTGCTCCCCGCCCGACAGGGCAGCAGGCTTGTGAGTGAGCCTGTCCGACAAGTTCATCAATCCAAGCAGTTCTTTTGCTTTGTTTTCAGCATCTTTCCGTGATACACCTCCTATAAAAGCAGGTATGCAGACGTTTTCCAGTGCTGAGAACTCGGGTAGGAGGTGGTGAAACTGGAATACAAAGCCGATGGTTTTATTGCGGAAAGCTGCCAGTTCATCATCCTTCATAGAATTCACCAGCCTGTTGTCATAGGCGATACTACCGGCATCGGGCCGGTCGAGCGTGCCCAGTATGTGCAGCAGTGTTGACTTGCCGGCGCCGGATGAACCTACAATGGAAACGATCTCTTTCTCCTTCACGGAAATATCGATCCCTTTCAGGACTTTCAGCTCGCCGAATGATTTGTGGATTCCTTCTGCTAAGAGCATTATCTGCTTTGGATTATGCGGCAAAGATATAACGAAATCGGCTTATAGGTATTGTATTAGCTATTTGTTAGAGTAGAGACGCAAAATTTTGCATCTCTGCAGATGGGGTCGCTGTTCCGACGGGTAAATCCGTCGGTTCCTGTTCCGGTTCGTACTCCGACGGGTAAATCCGTCGGTTCCTGAATCCCCTTCCCCCGACTGGGGGAAGGCCGGGATGGGGGCCGATGCTCCGACGGGTAAATCCGTCGGTTATGATTTACCGCGTAGCGGTTCAAGTATTGTAGCGGATTGCACAATATCCTGATTTTAATTTCCCTGTAGGGGATAAACAAAATTAAAAATCAGTTTCAAGAATAGAATATTCGTAAACCCAACGGTGGAAATGATGATCATAACTCTTATCCACCAATTCGTAGAAATTCAGGCAGAATGGATTTTTATGAAGAGTGTCATTTCTTTGATCCGGGTAAAAAATGTTGGAAAGGGAATCATTGATGATAATTCGCAGGGAATCGGAAAAGGCAAGTGGTGCATGACTGGCGCTACCTGTCGTTTCGACATTGTAATCATTAAACAAATCGTTTTCACCAATGAGAATCGAATCAACTCCTTTATAATGTCGAAAATTTAATAATAGAATGCTATCGCCTGTTCTGTTGTATAGGTTAAAATCAACAGTTTCACCTTCTTCCATATAACAAGATGAAATTAATAAAATGATAATAAAAATATAAATGGAGCTATATGTTATTTGTTTTTCCATTATCAATCTCAATAGATTCAATGACCCTTCCTGCTGCTCTTCTCGCTGTTTCATCATTCGTCTGGTAAGCTGTCATGATCTGGTAAAGCACCGGTCCAACCGAAAATACGGTATTGATAAATTGTATTTCAATCCCATCCTTTTTAAACGACCCTTTTTGAATGATCCCGGGGATATCACTCCTTGAAAAGGGATCATCGGTGTGCCTGAAATCCGTAACGCCCATCTGCATTTTCATTTCATTTACAGCACCATCGGCAGCGCCCTGCAGGTCGACCGATCCTAATTCAGGACTATACCTGGTACTGTTAATTGCAATTGTAAAACCGCTGGTTGATTGGTAGGAATAAAAATCCATTTTTTGAATGAGGTGTCTAACGTTTTCCGGCAGAGGTAAATCACTCCGGGTTAACTTTACCGGCGTCTCAACCGACAGTCCGAAATCACCATAACTTTCTTTGATCCACTCCTGGTTTTGTATCTCTTTCGTTGTTATGTGCGATTTGATGAACCTGACGATGGCTTCTCCACCGAATTGGCCGACAGCATACATTATGGCGAAAGCGACGGTAAATCCAATCCAGTATTTCAGGCTTTTCGGCCTGGTTTTTACCTTGACCGGGATAGCATTGATCTCTTCTTCTGAAACACAAATCAATCGCTTGTAATCATCAAAGCTTCCGGCAGGGTTTTTCCTTTTCCAGTCAGAGAAATTATTATCGAGTTTTTTGTTGCAGCTTGAGCAAAATATCAGGTATTCTGACTTGACTTCATCAAAATGACCGCAATTTGAGCATTTTATGTAGTGCATTGTGTCTGGTTTTAGAAAAGATGCAGTAAATATAAACGATTCCAACGATCCGGCATATCAGAAAAACCGTAAATTTGCCCCACAGGTCAATAACAATCGACGTATGAATCTACATGAATACCAGGGTAAATCCATCCTGAAGAAATATAAGGTAGCTGTACCTGCCGGAATCGTAGCCTACACCCCGCAGGAAGCCGTCAGGGCAGCAGAACAGCTCCAGGACGAAACAGGTTCCGACAAATGGGCTGTAAAAGCGCAGATCCATGCCGGCGGACGCGGAAAAGGCGGTGGAGTAAAGGTGGCGAAATCACTCGAAGAAGTGGAACAGTTTGCCCGGCAGATCCTTGGAATGATGCTGATCACCCCGCAAACCGGTCCGGAAGGCAAAGAGGTCCGGAAAGTGCTGATCGAGCAAAACATATATTACCCGGGTCCGGCTGCAGTGAAGGAATTCTATATGAGCGTCCTGCTGAACCGAGGTATCGGGCGTAATATGATCATGTATTCCCAGCGTGGCGGAATGGATATTGAAAAAGTGGCTGAAGAGACCCCTGACCAGATTTTCACCGAGGAGATCGACCCGCGAACCGGGCTGATGCCATTCCAGGCCCGCAGGATTGCTACAAACCTGGGGCTGCAGGATGAATCTTTCAAAAATATGGTGAAGTTCGTCCACTCATTATACGACGCCTACATGCAGTCAGATGCAAAACTTTTTGAGATCAACCCGGTCTTTAAAGCGGCTGATGATAAGATTTATGCAGGCGACGCAAAGGTGGTCATTGACGACAATGCCCTTTACCGCCACCCGGATATCCAGGAAATGCGCGATTATCACGAAGAAGACCCGATCGAGGTGGAAGCCAGCAAATTCAGGCTCAGTTATGTTAAGCTGGATGGAAATGTAGGTTGCATGGTCAACGGAGCAGGTCTTGCCATGGCTACCATGGACATCATCAAGCTTTCGGGCGCTTCGCCGGCCAATTTCCTTGATGTGGGAGGAACAGCCGATGCCAAGAGGGTAGAGGAAGCATTCCGTATCATTTTAAAAGACCCTAATGTGAAAGCCATCCTGGTCAACATTTTCGGCGGTATTGTCCGCTGCGACCGCGTGGCCCAGGGTATCGTGGATGCTTACAAAAATATCGGCGAAATCCCCGTACCGATTATCGTCAGGCTTCAGGGTACCAACGCCGAAGAAGGGGCTAAAATAATCAACGAATCAGGATTGAAGGTGCAATCAGCCATCATGCTTGAAGATGCCGCCGCACTGGTCACTAAAGTGCTATCCTGATAAATTGTTCCGTAGGAATGGATAATATCCGGGATATGATCCTGTTTCTTGAATTTTGCTGTAATGATCAGTTTATCAATTGATGATGATTTTCCTGCTTATCGATTTATATCCATTTGTAAATTGGATGATATAAAGTCCTGCTTTAAGTGAAGAGAGGTCAAGGTATTGTCCCGACTTAGAATACAGGCCTTTATCTATGACAAGCCCATGGCAATCGTAAATTCCAGCTATTTCCAAACACTCAAGTGAAGGATCTGCTGAAATTTTCAGATGGCCGTTCCCGGGATTGGGATACAGTTCGATCTCCTCATGCACAAGGTTAGATTCAGCGACGCTGACCGGAAGGCAATTCAGATAGACTGCTATCGAGCCGTATTCAGAATCCGGGTCCTCAATATGGGTGGAAACGATATCAGGCTTCGAATCGCCATTAAAATTACCCGTGGTTATATCTCCAACCCTACGAGAGTTGGATTTTTCATTGATGAATAATGTATCGGCGAAATTCCCAAAACCATCATTGATATGCATATTAAAGTAATGATTTCCCATTGCAAGATCGGGAATACTATCAGAATCAATATCAATTTCATGCAAGTAAACAGCATAGTAGATCGCCGAGATATCCTCGATCACCGGTTCCTGGAAAGTCCCATCGCCATTGCCCCAAAGTTTGTACAACCACCTGTCGTAACGTTTAAAAATAATATCCTGGTGGCTGTCCATATTAAAATCACCAACCGCTGCTGACTGTGGATAATTTTCCTGGCTGATGACCACTGGAAGAAATGATCCAAGACTAGTACCTTTGAACATTACTAGACCTGTTTCACTTCCATTTGGAAGCCCATAGTTGCAAACTACCAAATCTATAATTCCATCCTCATTGAAATCACCATCTGCCATGTTCCTGGGTGACCGTCCCATAGTATAATAAACATGAACCTCATTAAATGTTCCAGTATATTCCCCGAAAAGTATGCTCAATGTAGAGTTGCCATTGATCAGTGCAAGGTCGATGAAATCATCCTGGTTAAAATATCCAGCAACTCCATCACACGAGTAATCTCCCACATCAACGACTGATGATTGATAGAAAGTTCCATCTCCATATCCCATAAAAATGTATGTATAATACCCTATTACCACCAAATCCATAATATCATCGTTATTTATTTTAACAGCAAGAATCTTTAAAGCAGGAGATGATAAGGGAATAGGTTGTACATACAGAAATTTTCCGGCACCGTCATTTAATATAGAGAATATTTCCCCGTTATTTTGACAAATAATCAGGTCATCAAAACTATCACCGTTAAGATCTGCAGCTGTCACAGATATAGGAACTGGCGGTGTTGAAAATGTATCAGGTGGGAATTCAAAGCAAATTAGTTGGGCACGTGATGGAAACACAACCCAACCCAACAGGACAATAATAATAATTGACTTTTTCATTATTATGGTTTGGATTTGATCGTAAATCATTCTTTAGTCCTTTGAATGGTCACTGTTATTGACAAGTCCTGGTACTTGTTAAAGATAGCATATCAAATTTAAAGAAGATTATCGCATAACAAGAAAAATCGTCAGTAATTATTTATTCTTCAAGAGAATACTTGAAAACAAATAACTCAATAACTCAGCCCTCCAACTCAACACTCAACACTCAAAACTCAACACTTAGAAGGGAGTATCTTCCTCTTCCATGTCATTCATCCTCGACTGGACAGTCCTGAGCTTTTCAGGCAGCTGTCCTTCATTTGGATTATAATCCGGTTCGGAAGCATCATAATCGGTGAAGCGGGCATAGCGTGCGATGAACTTGAGGTTCTTCTCGCCTAATGGCCCGTTCCTGTGCTTTGCCACGCTGATCACAGCAAGGCCGTTGGTCGGTGTGCCATCGTCGAGCTGGTCGATCTGGTAGTATTCGGGACGGTAAATGAACAGAACGAGGTCGGCATCCTGCTCGATGGCGCCGGATTCACGAAGGTCGGAAAGGATAGGCTTTTTGGAACCACCACGGGTTTCAACGGCGCGGCTGAGCTGCGACATCGCCAGCACCGGGATGTCCAGTTCTTTGGCAAGGCTTTTCAATGACCGCGAGATATTGCTGATCTCCTGCTCACGGTTGCCCTGTCGGTCGTACGCCCCGGTCATGAGCTGGAGGTAATCGATAAATACCATTTCAATGTTATGCTGTGCCTTGAGCCGGCGGCATTTGGCACGAAGCTCGAAAATGGACAGGGCAGGGGTATCGTCAATATAAATAGGTGCATCGATCAATTGGCTGATCTTCGAATTGAGCTGTTCCCATTCATAGTCGGCCAGGTCGCCCTTACGCAGTTTTTCTGCCGGAAGGCCCGATTCAGCCGAAATTAAACGGGTGACAAGCTGCACTGAAGACATTTCAAGGGAGAAAAGCGCAACGGGTTTATGAAAGTCAACGGCCATATTCCGGGCCATCGTCAGTGCAAAAGCTGTTTTACCCATACCCGGACGGGCTGCCAGGATGATCAGGTCCGATTTCTGCCAGCCGGAGGTCATCCGGTCGATTTCGGTAAAGCCGGAAGGTACGCCGCGCAGTTCGGTTTGCTGGTTCTTTGCTGCTTCTATGTAATGCAGCGCCTCTTTCACCAGTGTGTTCATGTCCTGCGTGTTCCGCCTCAGGTTGCTGTCGCTTACGGTGAATAGCCCCTGCTCCGCTTTATCCAGCATATCGAAAACGTCCATCGTATCCTCGAACGAATCTTTGATAATTTCGGAAGATATGCGGATCAGCTCGCGCTGGATATATTTCTGGATAATAATGTGGGCATGGTATTCCACATTGGCGGAAGAAGCCACTCGGTTGGTGAGCTGGGTGATGTAATAAGCCCCGCCGGCCATTTCCAGCCCGCCGGTCTTTTTCAATTCGCTGGTTACCGTCAGGATATCAACAGGTTCCGAACGGGAGAATAAATTGATGATAGCCTGGAAGATAGTCCTGTGTTGATCTTTATAAAAAACATCAGGCTTGAGGATATCGATGACTGAAGTGAGCGCATCTTTTTCGAGCATGATGGCACCGAGCACAGCCTCTTCCAGGTCTACCGCCTGCGGCTGTACTTTCCCGTGCTCAAATGCGTTCTCCGGCGTGGTGTTTCTCCTCTCAAATCCTTTCCTGGTAAAGCCTTTCGGCTTATCGGCCTGGTTGTATCGGGTGTTATCTTCCATATCGCCAAATGTACGAAATCGAAGGGCGATTTATCCTCCTGTCAAGATTTTTTATTAAGAAAATGCATGTTAAGAAATTGTTGAAAAATAACGTTGAAATTGTTGAAGATGGCAGGCAATGTTATTTTTTTTTCGACGCTGACTAACCACCATAAACATGGAAACCGGGTGCGAAATAAAATCTACTCCTTCACAATCTTCCTTACTATTGAGAAGCATTTTCCTTCCATCTTAAGGAAATAAACGCCATTGGAAAGATACCCGAGGTTCAGGGTCTCCTGAAGCAATCCTTTGGTTTGGCAATTGCTTTCATAAACAACCGTACCGATCAGATTGATCACATTAATATAAACACTTCCCTGATATTCGCTTTTCAAGGTGAGATGATACTTTCCGGTTCCGGGATTAGGATAAATGGTGAGGTTGGATGATTCAGATTCTCCGATTCCAACCGTATTATCTACCGTTACATCAAATGCCTGGGAAGCAATACCTTCACCGCAGTCATTAATTCCGGCAACGGTGACATGAGCTGTACCCAGATAATCGTCATCCCAGGTTACTGTAGAGTACAGCCAGTTTCCTTCAATGGTACCGGCTTCTGCAGGCTGGAGATACCAGTCATAATTGTAAATATCTTCCAAACCAGTGGTTACAAAGTCAGATGTCACGGTGTAAACGAGATCTACGTAATCCGGGCCTTCGATATCCTCAGGTGCATCAGGTACCCCTATGAAAGTCAGTACCATCTCATCACTGACCACGATGCCTCCATTACCGTTCAGGGTAAGGATCAAGGTGACACTACCTGCCATTTCGTCTTCTTCACCCGGGGTATAAGTGGGATGCATGATGGTGATATCATCAAAAGTCCCGGTGCCTGAAGTGGTCCAGTTGATGGTAGAATAATCGGTACCATAAGCTTCTTCCAAGTTGAAAAGCCCGCCGGTGCAGGACTCTGCGTCTGGCCCGGCCCAAATGGTTAGTGTTGTGGGAGTCGGCAGATTGATATTGTCCAACCATGCCTTGTCTGATCCGCCATCACCCGAATCATTCTTTGAATATACCCACCTAAAGGTTTTATAGCCATTGGACACCGCAAAGGCTTCCCTTCTCCATCCTTCAGAATTACCTGACCATTCTGAGATCAGCGAGTTATTGATATAGAACTTCAGTTTATCATAGAATTCAGATGATACTTTACGCATAAAGCTGATACTGTCATCCTCCATCACCATATAGTTGATCTCTAACTCTGAAGACTGATTTCTTATAATCGTCCCGGATGTTGCGCTGAATAAGCCCTGGTAAGGAAATTCATATGTGATTTCCCATGGTTGGTTGCCTGAAAGTTCCCAATCATATTTTTCAAAGTCACCGCTTTCAAAATCTTCTACTACCGGATGAATCTTTTTAATAAAGGATTTTTCTACCTGAAAGTTGCCCATATTCAACTCATTCCTGAAATTAACAGTGATGCCTTCGGGAGTATCTGCATCAACCATAACGTCGAATACCATATTTACAGTACCAATTAACCCAACTGAAGCAAAATTCTGTACCGGGTTAAGCACCTCAACAAAACCTGACTGGCCTTCCAGGTAAACATCTACATCATATGCCGTTTCATGACCTGTATTTGAATAATTGATTGTCATCACAACCTGTTCACCCGGGTCCATGATCCCGTTACCATTTCCATTAGCCTGGTCGTCAAGTGTCAAATCATTTATATTTAACTGCGGGGCGTTGACAATCAGCGTAAACTCACTTGTCCATGTACCAGTTCCATTAGTAGAAACAAGATTGAAAAGGACCTCATGCTGATCCGGAATGTTCTCAGCGACATAGAATGAAAAGGCATCATTAATAGTAACTGATTGTCCCGAAGGGATGATCTCATATAATTCCTCATCATCGATAAGCGTGACGAAAGGGTCGAAGGTTGAAATGGTGGCCGTCACATCAGTTCCATCCTCCAGTCCAACATTTTTCATAGCTAAGTTAAGTGCTACTGTTTCGTTGTAATCAGCCATTCCGTTGCCATTTCCGCTCTGGCTGTCAGCTACGGTATGAGCGGAGTACAAGCAGTAAGCGCCTTCTGAGGGGATCACCTGTATGATCTCTTCATGCCGCAGGTAGTTGGTTTTGGTCACCGTAAGCGTCACTTCCGTTTCATTCACCTGGGGCTCGATCACAATGGGCTGCGGGTTTCCGGTTCCGGTTGCCAGGCCAATGATGGAATCGCTGACAGTCAGACAAATCGTTGATCCGGCATCGACTTCGATGGTAAATAAAAAGAATCCGTCATAAATCACAGCATCATGCATAATCTTAAAAGGTTGCGGGACCTCGGAATAAAGGGTCTGGAATGCATCGCCATGGTGATGAAAAAGATGGTAGGTCACTTCTTTATCCTGTTCGTTAAATGGCCAGTTTGACTGTTCCAGGAAATACTTTCCGGCAGCATTTGCAAAAGCGGGCAACATTCCTCTTTCTACAGGATTGGAACCATATTCAGGCATGAAATCAGGCCACATGTTATCGAATAAGCCCCAAACATACGTATCGTTCACAAAGGAATAGCTGGTTTCTGAAGCGCTGATCACGCCCAGGGCCCCGCTATTCACACCATTAAACCGGTAACGATGGATTTTTTCAGTATAGCATTCTTCACTCGAATTGTATTTTCCTGATAAACAGTTGATAGAAAAAATAAAAGGAAGTTCGGTGTTTTGAAGCCCATCCATGTCCATATTGTCATATTGTGGTTCCTGCCAACCTGTTTCTGTCCCGTGATCACGGTGCAGTACGAAAAATGCCCCGTTGTTAATGGCGTTATTAATTGCGGTGGCATCACCGCCAACAAATCCGCCAAGTTCCTGCGGTGAACCGGGGATGTAACCAAGTCCTGAAGGGCCAAATTCATGCAGGACCATCTCAGTATTGGTGGCAATTGACCACGGATCAGTGTCGGGATTGCCCATACTTACCGCATTTATTCGAACCGGATCTTTGCCATGGACATCTCTAAAATAGCCGCCGATAGATTCGGCATTGATCTGAAACCATCTGTCGACTTCCCATCCTACGGCGGTTATGGGATGATCATAAAACGCCGCGCTGGTTGGAGGATTCATCTCATAATTTATGATTTTGGTAACATAGGTTTCCAACTGGGTATAATTATTAGCTGTCATACGGGCCATGATGATATCCGGCAATTCATCTTCATCAACATCCCCGTAGATGTTATCAGATTTGCACCAGACTTCGTAATACGGAGAGATAATATTATTATCTGCATTGTAGCCATAGTCGGCCATGAGCAGAATGGCAGCGGGGACGGGATCCCAGGTATTGTAAACATTATTGATGTATGCCTCCAGGACTACGGCATCATTGCCGCCGGTTTCGGCCAGAGTCCTGATTTCTGTAGTGATTCCCTGCTTGATCCTGAATTCCCTGACCTGTGAGGCCCAGGTCAGGTAATCGGCGCCGTTGGGTACAATGATCAGATACTCGGCCCCGGTATTGCTGCGGCTTGACAGAGCCCTTTTTCCATAATCCACAGCAGGTAGTGAAGCATAGTTCAGGATCGCATCTTCAAGGATCGGATCCCAAAAAGGGCTGCGCAGCCTTTCTTCTCCGAACCGGCCGTTGCCTCCCTCGAATTCAATCCTGATTTCTATATCGCGATACACAACAAGTTCTTTAGTAATTGGATTATACTGGAAAGGTGTCACTCCAAGCATTACCACATCCACGCCACGAATTTTCGATGGCTTGGAAAGGGTCACAGGATTGGCAGGGTAGAAGGCATCACTGGTATAAATGTCAATCCGGATGGGATATTGCAGCGGACCACGGTCTGTATCCAGCGGAATCCTTGGTGCTGGAGCTACATCAATGTTTTTGTATGATTCTTTACGGAGCGAAATGATCTTTAATACCGCAACTGAGCCCTGGGGGATGGCAATATATTTGCCACCACCCGGTAGATTCGGAGCACCGGCATCATTCGGTAACCATGATCCCTGAAGCTCAATGTTGTTCATCTCATGACCGTCAATTTCAGTCGGGACGAAAGAAAAAGAATTGACGGAGTAGCTCACAGATACCCCACTATGGTTTTGTTCCTGCAAGATAAAACCGGCTTTGTTTTTTGAATCGGGGTAAATGATTTTTTGAGCCTGGGTAAGTTGGAAGGCAAGTAGCCCCAAAACTAACAATACCAGGATCATTTTGCATGAAAAAGAAAAATTTTTCATAGCATGAAATGGTTTAGTGCACTGAATTGAATATCTTAAAGCATATACCTAAAAATTAAAAACTAAAAATTAATAACTAATCGCTTCGCCTTCCAGCGTAACGTAGCTTTTCATCAAATTCACCGTCAGGCAGGAATGGACAGGCAAAACGCCTAGCACGTCGCCGATCTTTATCTCTTCGATGAATTCGCGCGGGCCGCGGATAATGCCGTGCTCCTGGGAAATATTGGCCAGGTAAGCATTAGGTACCGGTGGTGACCAATCCCTCTCAGAGATTTTAACAACATAGCCGTAGAGATGCTCTCCGCTGCTTTTGTAAAGAAAGTCTTTGGAGAAATGTGTTGCCCCTCCGTAGATGGCCAGTTCATTGCGGGCAAAGCTTTTTCCAACCACCGGGCATGCGACGACGAGTGCAATATCATCGAGCGTGCAGGCGCCCAGTGAAAACTGCATCAGGTCGTAGAAAATAAAATTGCCGGGACGGATCTCGTCGACGCCGCTGAAGTCTTCTACCAGGCTGCAACTTGGCGTATCGCCGATGGAAATGATCAGGTCTGGCCAAACCTCTTTGTAACGCGCTTTCAGGTAATTCATCTTTTCAACCGTATCCCGGTAAATGTCGATGATCTCCTCCTGGCTGTCGGCAGAATAAGAATGGCCGGAATGGGTAATAAATCCTTTGAATTTCAGGCGGTTCGATTTCTCAAGAAACTCCACCATCCGGTCAATCTCGTCAAGGTCGTTCCATAAAACACCGGTCCGGTGCTGTCCCGTGTCAATCTCGATAAAGAACCCGACTTTAATGCTGAGACCGTTTTCGATAGATTGCAGGATTTCTGAAGAATCGCCCTGGATGTTCAGGTTCAACTCGTAGGCAAATTCGTTGATGAGCCCGACCTCTAAAAGGTTTACCGGGAAAGCGATGGTGATGTCGCGCCAGCCGTAGGCAGAAAAATATTTGGCCATGCTTACCGACGAAACGGTAATGCTGTGTACGCCCATCCTTCGGAACCAGTTGCCAATATTGGCTGAATTATGGGTCTTGAAGTGTGGCCTGAAATGTGTCTCGCTTTTCTTGCATTTTTCAAGCATCCGGGTGATATTTGAAAGGGCACGGTCTTTATTCAGCAGAAGTGTCGGTTTTATGATCGGGATCATGTGTAGTCAGATAAATCAGATTAAATGTTAGGCCTTTGTCTTTTCCCTGTCGGAGAAATATTTCATGAACTGCACCCTTTCGAACAAAGCGGGGTTCACCTGCCTTTCCTGGCTTAATAAACCGCGGAAATCGTCAATCTTCTGGTAATTCTTCCTTTTCATCCAATCTTTCAATTCCTGGTTCATCGTTTCTATGTACTGCGGGCCGTTCTCATAGAGCGTGGAAACAACCTGCACGGCATTTGCCCCGGCGAGAAGCTGCTTTACTACAGCTTTGCCATCGTGCACTCCTGTGGAAGCGGCAAGGTCGCACTTTACCCGGTTAGCCATGATGGCGATCCAGCGCAGGGAAATTGAAAGGTCTTTCGGACTGCTGAAAACACCGGCAGATCCGATTTCCATCTTTTCGATATCGATATCAGGACTATAGCTGCGGTTGAATAAAACCAACCCGTTGATATTGCATTGGGAAAGCCCGGAGATCATCCCGGCAAGATTGGAAAAATAATAGCCCATTTTCACCGCCAGCGGGATCCTGATGACATTGCGCACAGAACGGATAATTTCAAGGTAGGTGTTTTCAATATGCTCTGCCGATCGCGCCAGCACGCTGGGGAGGATGAAAATATTCACCTCCAGGGCGTCAGCTCCGGCTTCCTGTATCTTTTTCGCAAAATAGGTCCATTCATGCGCTGTACTGCAGTTGATGCTGGCAATGACTGGGATTTTTACGGCTTTCTTCGATTGAATGATCAGGTCCAGGTAATTTTCCAGGTTCACCTCCTTGATCCGGAAATCGAAGTAGTCCAGGTAATCGTCTTTATATCTCCCCGGGGCTTCTTCCTTCAGCACTTCTTCATATTCCATAAGGATCTCTTCCTCAAAAATAGACTTCAAAACAACAGCCCCGGCCCCATGCTTTTCAAGCAGGGCGATTTTTTCCGGCTTGTCCGTCAATCCTGAACTCCCGGCAATAATCGGCGACTGAAGTTTTAATCCAAGATAAGTTGTGGTAATGTCTGGCATATAGTTAGTTCTATGTGAAGCGGTGGAACAAATGTAATTATTTTTTTAGAAGACAGAATACAGAATACAGAAGACAGAAGACAGAATACCGTTACTGGAATTTGGTCCGCCAGCTGGCGGATGGAATTTGGAACTCTGGAACACTGGAACACTGGAACTTTGGAACACTGTTTTACTCCACGTAAATCACCTGCTCTTCCTCAATCCCCGGCTGTTGCTGGTATTTCAGGAATAAGCGCGCAATCGTAAGAACGTCCTTCTGGCAATAAACCTTTATTCTTTCCAGGTCATGTTCCTGCCAGTAAACCCTGTGGATATCACTGCCTTTTATGTCGTCCTTGGGGGTTGGAATGTCGAAGACTGCAGCAAGAAGTTCCAGGGAAGTGTAGTGTTTGTAATCACCGAATTTCCATAGCTCCATAGTGTCAAGATAGGGGACATCCCAGGGCTTTTTGCCGGCTGCATCCAGGATATTAGGCAATGGCAGGCCGTTGATAAGGATACGCCTGGCAAGGAAGGGGAAGTCGAATTCTTTGCCGTTGTGGGCGCAAAGCATCTTCTTCTCAAAATTAAAATATGACTCCAGCAGTTTGCAGAACTGTTTCAGTACCTGGTACTCATCATCGCCATAAAATGACTTGATCCTGAATTCCTTACCCCTGAAAAAACCGGCCGAGATACAGACGATCTTCCCGAATTCAGCGTAAATTCCCGCCCGCCCGTATAGGCTTTCCGGCGTTTCTTCCTCCTCCTTCCTGAATGTTTCCGTCTTCCGGTCCCATAATTTCCTGAAAATATCGGGAAGGATCTCATAGGATTCAAAAGCCGGAACAGTCTCGATATCAAGGAACAAGACGTTTTCAATATTGATTTCCCTAAGCATAAAATAATTTTCTTTAAAAATATAAATCATTCCCGAAACGGGCACTTATTAAAATCCAAACCTGCTCATTTTGTGACTAATTTAGCCTTGTGTACCGGATATTGCTTTTCATTTCAATGATTTCCTGTCTTCTTTTCATGGTTTCCTGTAAAGATGATGAAGATACTTCTGAACCTCAGATCATTATTGAAATCCCTTATGCAGGGATGAGCGTAATTATTCCCGATACAGTTGACGTTAAAATCAATGTGATTGATGACAGGATCATCAACTACGTTCATATTTCAGTCGTCGATGAAAATTATGTTGAAGTTGTCCAGCGAAAGTCATATATCCCTGCAAATAAGGAATTTTCTGCAGGAACTGCTTTCTCCCTGACTGATAAAAACCTGGAAAGCGGGACTTACTACATCAAAGTTACGGCTGATGACGGGTATAATACCAACCATGAATATCGTGAGATACAAATACAGGGCATCGAGCAAATGGCGACAGGTTTTATTGCCGTTACCAGCCAGGTCGGGATTATTTCTGATATTTTCCTGCTGGATCCCGCCTATGCGACAGATACCCAGTTCATTCTCAATGAAACCCATCACCTCTCAGCCGTTCATAGCAACTGGGAGCTGTTTTTCTTTATTTCCGACGAGCCCTCCATACTCACATCATATCCTGTCAGTAATTTTGAACCGGGCTGGGAATCTGTGGCTTCTCCTCCCAGGGCTGAGATCACGGCGGTGGTTTCAGATGAAGAGCTCATTTTTTCCACCGCCAATGGGGATGTAACCATTCTCGATAAAAACGGGAACATCCGGCTCAGGACAGTGCCGTATGAGGATAGAACCGTTACGCAGCTTGCAGCAGACGGGACTTATATCTATGCTGCCCATGTATCCCTGGGCGGGGATATACATGAACTCACGGTTTTGTACAGGGTAACAGGTGAGATTCGCGACCAGAGGCTGCTCGGTGGCAAAATCCGCAGCCTTGTCCCTTTTAACGGTGCCGTTTATATTTTCCTGGAATCCGGAAATGATATTGCCATCCTAAGGTATGACCCGGAAACAATGGAGGCGGGGCAGGTAAATATTATTCTCAATAACACCCTGTTATCGGCAGTGAATGCCGGGGGCCAGGAGATCTTTTTATTGACGGAAAGCGCTGTTATTACTTATGTTCCTTACTATAATAATTTCGGTTCATTCACCCTGGAGCCTTATGAATTTTGTCGTTATGATTTTTTAAATGATGATGTTTTCCTGGTGAAGGATAAAGAAGTCTACAGGTTCGACAGGCTGACAGGGGATCAGTTGTCTCAGAAGTCCTTCCAGGATACATTGCTTGATTTCCAGGTACTTTATAATAAATGAAGATGGAAGCTAAGCCCCGGGAACCGGTTGAACTGCTCATTACGGGCGATGGGTCGCATACCTTGCACGTGCCTGGCCTGCATGAGAATTATCATTCCGTCCACGGTGCAATCGCCGAGTCAAGACATATCTTTATTAATGCCGGTCTGAATTTCGTAATTCAGAGAAATAAGGAGGTTAAAATCCTTGAAATTGGCTTTGGTACGGGCTTGAATGCTTTGCTGACAATGATTGAGTCGGCACTTACCGAAATTCATATCGATTATTCTTCTATAGAACTTTATCCATTGCCAGAAGAAGTTTATTCAAAGCTGAATTATGCTGAAATGATTGATTTTCCTGCTGCAGCAGATGTTTTCCGGCAAATCCATTCCTGTCCATGGAACACGAAAGTTCAACTGTCGGATAATTTTCATCTTAATAAAATTCATGCTTCACTTTCAGATTATCAACCGGGTAAGGAGGAATTTGATCTTGTGTATTTTGATGCTTTCGGCCCGGAAGTCCAGCCTGAAATGTGGTCAGATGAAGTTTTTAAGAAGATGGCGGGGGCGCTGAAACTTAACGGGGTGCTTGTCACCTATTCCACAAAGGGCACTGTAAAGCGAAACCTGAAATCAGCAGGCTTTTCCATTGAAAAATTGGCGGGGCCAATAGGGAAGAGGGAGATACTCAGGGCAGTAAAATCAGGCGGGCTTATTTAACTTTAAAACCCGTGAAACCCATCACCGGCTGGTCCTGGGTATCAAACCTTTCGATCCTTGCCCATTGCGGGCCCCGGCGGCACCATTCCATGAAAACTTCCAGGTCGGCTTCTTCGCCTTCAGCTTCGATATAAACCGATCCGCCAGGTTCATTCTTAACAAAACCGCTGATATTGAAATCCGCGGCTGTACGTGCCGTGTAAAACCTGAACCCGACATTCTGCACTTTCCCGTAAACCGATATCCTGCAACTCCTTTTCATGGATTCAGTCTTTTCATGATCATGGCATCTATGACGCCGAAAAGATGATTCGGTTCAAAGCCGCGCCAGTTGAAATGGTCGAATTTGCCGCCGAATGCCATATAATAATCAAGATGTGCCTTTGTGAATTCCCGGATCACATGGTCCCTGAAATTAATGGCTACGATCCATCCGTCTTCAACATCATCAAACCATTCCTGGTAGTAATCATCTTCTGCCGAATGGAAATTAAATATATTCTCGCCGATCAGGATAAACTTTGTCACACCCTTTGAAATCAGGGCATCCGCAATATTCCGCTTTAGGTACATGATGTCGTTGTGGATGGTATCGTTCCATTCGCCTATCATTTCAATGACGGCAAATCCCGTTTCATAATTTACATACAGGATTTTGATGTACAGGGTTGAGGAACCGATTTCATCCCATTGGGGATGTATCACATAATTGTAAATGGCATGGGTGAATTCAAATTCAGAATACTCTCTTTTGAAAAAGGGCGAAAAAGGGTCCTCCGATGCAATATACAGATGTCGCCAGGAATAATATGGTTCGATATCGTGCATCTGTAATATGATTAATTCAGGCTGATAATGTTTTTAATACGGAACCAGAAATGGTGCCTGCCGCCATCAAATTCACGGCCTAAATAAACCTGCTCCACTTCAAGGCTGTACCTTCCAAGTCCCAGGCCCAGCAATACTGTACCGGTAAATACAAACCGCTTCACCTGGCCTGGGTCGAGGGTGTAAATGCTTTCACGGTTAAACATCCCCCCCTGCAAAGTGGCGTCATAGATGATCAGTTTTTGCTTCAGATCTGCGCCAGCGTAATAGCGCACCCTCTTCCGGAAAGGCTTTTCCTGCTTTGTGGTCTGGAATATAGAACTATACAGGTCATTAGTCCTGCCGAACCTGAAAAGGACACCTGCCATCAGGTTGTTGTAAAGCGTCCCTGCCTGGCCACCCGCGGAAACGGCCAGGTCGAAATTCTTTGCGTGGTAGATGCCCTGGTCAAAACGAAGACTGTAATTCACAATAAAATCATTACCAACCTGGTTGATCCAGCCGACGGGTGTATTGCTATGTATCATATCCTGGGCGATATTTCCACCTGATGCCGGCCCTAAAACGCCAATTGCCAGTTCACTTTGTAGCCGCTGATGGCGGAGAGGGGAGAGGGAGACTTTCTGGTGGCTGAGGGTTAGATAAGAAGCAAACGGGCGGTCACCGATCCTTGGCGTAAGGTCTTCAAGCTTGAGCGGGGTGTACATGTTCTGCACCAGCATGATCCCGAAATAATTGATACTGCCTTTCAGTCCGGGAAGGGCGCGGGAAAGGGGAGAAGAACCGATGCCAGGATGATAAAGCTGCAGGATGATCCCGTTAGTATAATAATAATCGGTGTAATCAAAGATGTCGTTATCGAAGACAGCGACAAATACTACATCCGGCGAGGTCCGGCCTTTTTTCATCAGTGCTTCTTCGTAAGCGGAATTGATTGAACGGATCAGGATTGGTTTTTCCTCTTTCTTGTCCTGCGGCCGCGGCTTTGCCTCAGCAGGGTAAACCGGATTTAATGAAGTCACTGCGCCGGGTTTATAATAAAGATATTCTACCGGGGGATTATCAATTGTTGATATAATTTCAGGCTCAGGATCCAGGACGAAGCGCTCCAGTACTTGTTCATAAGGAGGATTATCCAATGCTGCGCATTCAGACGGTTTTTCGGCCTGGGGCGGCTTTTTTCCGTTACATCCGGCAAGCAGGATGATAAGGGTTAAAAGCGCGAACTGGATAATTCCGGTTTTCATTTCCGGATTGGATTTAAGTCAGAATATTTTAGGGTACCTCACCGGGTTTACGTCGTGCATCAGGTTGTAGACCGAATCGAATACATCCTCTGCATTAGGGTTGCTGAAATAATCGCCATCGGTGCTGTACGCCGGCCGGTGTGCCTTTGCAGTGAGCGTTTTTGGCTGTGTGTCAAGGAAATAGTAACCGCCCTGGTCTTCCAGTACTTTCTGCATCATATAAGCAGTGGCCCCTCCCGGAACGTCTTCATCAAAGAACAGCACTTTGCTGGTTTTTTTCAGAGATTCCACAATGACGTGGTCGATGTCGAAAGGTATCAGCGATTGCACATCGATCAGTTCCACATCGATGCCGAAATCGATGAGCTGGTTGGCGGCATCCTGGGCGATCCTGACGCAGGCCCCGTAGGTCACGACGGTTATATCGCTGCCTTCTTTCAGGATCTCCGGCTTGCCAAGGGGCACGGTGAATTCCCCGGTGTTCGAAGGCTGCGGTTCCCTGAGCCGATATGCGTTCAGCGGTTCGATGATCAGTGCGGGCTCGTCGGAACGGATGATAGTATTGTAAAATCCTGCTGCCTGTGTCATATTGCGCGGGACAAGCACGTGCACACCGCGGATGGAATTCACCACCATGCTTAGGGCAGAGCCTGAATGCCAGATCCCTTCGAGCCGGTGGCCGCGCGTAGAAATGATCATCGGGGCCTTTTGTCCGCCCCGGGTTCGGTATTGCAGGGTCGCCAGGTCGTCGCTGATGATCTGCAGGCCGTATAGAAGGTAGTCGAAATACTGGATTTCAGCGATGGGCCTAAGGCCGCGCATCGCCATCCCGATACCCTGGCCAATGATGGTCGCTTCGCGGATACCGGTATCAGCCACCCTCAGCTCACCATACTTTTTCTGCAAGCCTTCCAGGGTCTGGTTCACTCCTCCGATCCCGCCGACGTCTTCGCCGAAGACCAGGGTTTCAGGGTAATGCCCGAGGATGTAATCGAAATTGTTGCGCAGGATCTCCCTTCCCGTGACCAGCGGCGCATCCTTGGCATAGATCGCCTTAACTTCTTTGACTGCCAGTGCATTTAATGCAGATTCACTGTAAAGATGGGAGCTGTAATTTTTTTCGTTCGCCTTCATCGCAATATCGCGCCAGGCTTTAACATTCTTTTTGAGCGAATTCTGCGGGTTACTGCATGAATCGCAGATCAGCCGGAGTATCTTTTTCCCGGACGACATGATGTCTTTCCAGACCGGCTCACCGACAACCCGCAGTTCGTCCTTGATGGCATTGATCTTCTCCGTTTTCGCGCAGTTGCAGGTGCTGATGTCGGCCATGCGCAGAAATTCATCCCTTTGCTTTTTCAGAGGTTCCAGGAAGTGGTTCCAGGCTGTTTTGCGGGCCTCGCGGGCACGTTCCGCCGCTTCGCTCTCAATAGCGTCAAGTTCATTGGCAGTAGCCAGCTTTTCGGTGATGATCCATTCACGCATCCTGCGAATACCGTCGAAATCCTCTTCCCATTGCAGCCTTTCCGGCGATTTGTAGCGCTCGTGGGAACCCGACGTGCTGTGCCCTTGCGGCTGTGTGCATTCCCCGACATGGAAAATGACCGGGATGTGTTCTGCCCTGCAGCGGTCGATACCTTCCCGGTAAGCTTTGCAAAGGCCGGCATAATCCCAGCCTTTCAGGTTGTATATCAGGTAGCCGTTGCCGTTTTCATCTATCTGAAAGCCGCGCAGGATCTCAGATATGCTTTCCTTGGTGGTCTGGAACTTTTTGCTGACGGAGATTCCCCAGCCGTCGTCCCAGATTGAAATTGCCATCGGCACATTCAAGACTCCCGCCGCATTGATCGTTTCAAAAAAATGGCCTTCCGAAGTGCTTGCGTCGCCGATAGTGCCGAACGCCACCTCGTTGCCGCCTTCAGAGAAATGCGAAAGATGGTCAAGGCCCTGGACGTTACGAAATATTTTGGATGCAAGGGCCAATCCCAGCAGCCTGGGCATCTGGCCGGCAGTAGGGGAGATGTCGGCCGATGAGTTTTTCTGCTGAACGAGATGTTTCCATTCCCCTTTTTCATTGAGGCTGCGGGTGGCGAAGTGGTTATTCATGACCCGTCCGGCGGTTTGCGGATTGAATTCCAGGTCGGTGTCGCCGTAAAGCTGAGCGAAAAATTCTTCCGGTGCCATCATCCCAGCAGCAAGCATGAACGTCTGGTCGCGGTAATATCCCGAACGCCAGTCGCCATTACGGAAAACCTTTGCCATAGCAAGCTGCGGTATTTCTTTTCCGTCGCCGAAGATCCCGAACTTAGCCTTGCCGCCCAGCACTTCCCGCCGTCCGATAAGGCTCAGCTGCCGGCTGAGATAAGCAGTGCTATAGTCCTGTAAAACTTCTTCTTTAGTAAAAGAAAATTCAGCTTTTTTTTCGGAATGTATTTTTTTAGTAGAAACTTGCCCCATCTGATCAGACTTGCTTTTGTAATACAAAAATAGACAATTTAAGGGAATTTCTCCGCAATTTGGTTGATTCACCGATTGCACTTCCAACTTATAATTCATATATTTGGAGAAATTAATTATGAAAATGAAAGGCTTCATTCTAATAATTGCATTTGTATTAATCATAATACTTCTGAATGCCTGTGATAAATCACCTTTTCCAACCGGAGTTGACGGATATGTATATGATTCTTTTGATTCACTTATAGTTATTGATGCTGAAGTTGTTATAATTTATTGCTATAATTGGGATGATACGACAGTAATCATCAAGACAAAAAGTGACTCTATAGGATATTACAAAGTAGGATTTGATGTTCCTGTAAAGCATGGTCTTTACTATGCAACAGCTAAAAAGGATGGATTTTCATCTTCCAGTTTTGAAATGATCGATGGGGGTTGTGGCAATCGTTGTGATATTTACCTGTACCATTGAATAATTCAGCCACCCTGCTAGCGCGCGATTTTATCGTGCCTAAATTTGATTCGAATTATCCAGGATGTTAGTTTTCTTTAGATAAACATAAAACCGCGCTTCCCTATGACTTCTGAAAATTCGTTACAAACCAAACTTGCTGATAAACTCGGGACAAAATTCCCGGTTTTAGAAATGATTTTTGTGTTTGCCTTCATTATTGGTCTCATTATAAAGATATTTGGCTCCGGGATTGGCGGGACCATTTTGGTTCTGTCTTCCGGTTGCCTTGCCATCATCTATTTTTTGCAGGCTTACAGGTCCATTCCGGAAAATAATTCAGGTCTGTCTAGGTTTCTCTACAAATTGATTTTTCTTGCCTCAAGCATAAGCGTTCTCGGAATCTTATTTCGGTTACAACATTACCCTGCACCTGGTAACATGCTCCTCATCGGCTGTTTTGCAATTTTTGCTGCATTAATATTCGCTCTGGTGAAAAAAATAGAATTAGACCGGACGATAATTATCAGATCAGTAATTATAATTATTCTTGGACTGAGCTTGAATTATGCTTCTTTGGGGAGATTTGATCAGCCTGCGGAAAAACAGGCCACAGAAACTAACACACAGTAAAACATTTCCTGCTTCTGGCCTCACCCCCCGGCCCCCGGGATCCCCGCTTTCGAGGGGACCCAAAGGAGAGGGGGAACACAATATTTTAAGTCCCATAAGGGACGACAGTATGGTAGGGGGGAGGCGGTACGCAATAAATTAAGTCCCGTAAGGGACGACAGTATGGTTGGATATTTCGAAAAATCTAAGCAATTTGTTCATCTATTTAATTGGATTGATTAGATTATTTACTTTTATCACATTATGAACACAACATCAAAGTGCCTTATACTTTCCGTCTTTGCATTCCTTCAGCTCCAGTCGTTTGGGCAACCATTGCTTGATGATATTAACCTTGAACAAATTGAGCAAAAGAAGATCAGGAAATACATCGAAGGTCAGATTGAGGAAGGTAAGCATCAATTTTGTGAGATCCATCCTTCGTGGAATAGCGGAAAAGATTTATCGTCCTACTGTAAAAATGAAAAGATATACTTCCTAAAGGGCAATTTGCAGGATATCTGGAAAGGATATGTTTCAGCAGATCCATCAAAATCATGGAATGGCCGGAAGATATCTTTTGGCTTATTATTACAGAAATTCCCGGGTCATATATTTTATAATCATGACCCAATCATGGGCGTTGATTTAGGACAGGTTTATTATCTGAATCTTAATCTTTTACTTGGAATTTTTAATATACCCGTTGCTTTTGAAATGATTACGGTAGACGCTGAACAAAAGATTATAGAATTCAGTTATATTGAAGGAAATAAATCGAATGGGGTTCAGCAGGTTAAATTTCTGGATATTGGAGATGACCGTACTGAAATTATCCATGTCAGTTATTTTAAGAGTGATTCCCGTTTTCGTGATAAATGGATATATCCTTTTTTCCATAATTTAATTATCAACGATTTTCATCGAAATATGAGGGAATTGCTGAATTTGATGAACGATTGAATCAGATTGATAAGTTAAATTAAACTCTTGATTATGTACGATCTTCCATATTATAAAGAACGGGATACACAGGCAATCAAAGAATTCATTGAACAGCATCCATTTGCTTTTTTAGCCGGAAGCGATTTGGAAAACAAGCCTGTCGCCACTCAGGTGCCGGTTTTTATTGAAGAGCAAGATGGAAAGATGGTACTGAGGGGACATATCATGAAAAATACAGATCATCATAAAGCTTTTTTGCATAATAATAATGTCCTTGTGGTATTCACCGGAAATCATACGTATGTAAGCGCTACGTGGTATAGTAATCCGCACCAGGCTTCCACCTGGAATTATATGAGCGTTCATGCCAGGGGAATCATCAGGTTTCTGGATGATGCTGCTTTAGAACAGGTGCTGCGTAAGACAACTCTTCATTTTGAAAACCAAAATCAAGAGTCGACAACGATTTTTGATAACCTCCCTTCAGATTATAAACATAAATTAATGAAGGCAATTGTGGCTTTTGAGATTGAAGTGCAAGGCATAGAAAATATTTTCAAATTAAGCCAGGACAGGGATCTTGAAAGTTATCTAAACATCATAAAAAAGCTCAAAGAGCAGGGGCACGATGGCCAGGTGATTGCTGCAGAGATGGAAAAAAGAACCGCGAAACAATTTCCTGAAGCATGAGTAAATACCAACTCATTAATCATTCAACCTTCAACATTCAACCTTCAAAATTCAACATTATCTCTTCACAAGTTCTTCATTATTCATAACATACAGCGTCCCGATCCTGTCGTGTTTCGACACATTTTTATGATATCCCACTATCGGGTAAACATTTTTATCAATTTTTACCATTGTTCCTTCAGGGACCATCACTTCAACCCTGGTCTTCTGCATTCTCCATTTTTCTTCTGCAGGTAGGGTGAAATTGTCGGACAGCACCAGTGTATCACCATTCTGTTTCCATTTATACTCAACCTTTTCAGCGGTTTCCATGGCTTGCATTGTTGTGGTCCCCCTGGCAATAGTTGCCACATTGATATGGCCTGTGCTGTCGGCGCTTACTTTGAACTTTAGCAGCGGGATTCCGTATATTACCTGGCTGTCACTCATGACAGCAAGTCTTGCATCCGAACAATAAAACATGCCTGTCTTTTCCCAACCTTTTCCCAACGGGAGACGGCCATCTGTTGTGATATACAGGGTATCTGCGCTATGTATATCCAGAGGCACCTGGCGGGCAAATTCGCCTGTTGCACGAAATGAATTGCCGACTTTAAAACCGAAGATAAGCGTTATCACCAGGGCACAAATCCAGATCATGCCTGCAATGCCCGCGATCACTTTTACCCGCGGGATACCTATGACCAACCTGATCCCGGCCCAGAGCATCATCAATAGCGGAATGCCGAGCAGTACCATCATCCCTGTGGAAAATGCCCGGAGATCGGTGTCGGTTTCAAAAAACCTTTCAGTTAATTCATAGAGCGGAAACGTATGCAAGCCGGCCTGGTCCATAACGGCAATTACCGGGAAGCGGAATAGAATGGAAAGATAGGCTACAGTTAAAATTATCCCCAGGAAAAGAATAAAGAGACCAAAGAAGATGACCAGCAACCTGAGAATAAACCGCCCTGCTTCGCTTAATCCGTCCATCACACGTGGTTTC
>CAYJNJ010000070.1:0-26029 GCA_964371595.1 uncultured Bacteroidales bacterium
AGCCATAAGCCCTACGCCCTAAGCTCTACGCCCTACGCCCTAAGCCCTAAGCCCTAAGCCAAATGCTTCCTTTATCGCATCAACTGCATCCAGCCGTTCCCATCCGAAGAATTCAACCTTTTTAAAGGTCTTCACGACATCCTGGCCATTTTCCTTAATTGTGCGCTGGACCGTGTTGTTGTCCTGGTAAAACACTTCGACTTCCTTTTCATAATGATCCCTTCCGAAATGCCCGTAAGTGCAGGTAGGGGAGAAGATCGGATTTTGAAGGCCGAACTTTTTAATGATGGCGTATGGTCGCAGATCGAATAGTGTGAAGGCAAGGGTGGAAATTTCCTTATCATTCATGATCCTGCCGCCGGAGTCTTTCACCCTGGCAGAGCCATTGGTGTTTACAAGGAAACCAACCGGTTCGGCAACGCCGATTGCATAAGCGACCTGGACGAGAACTTCATCTGCAACGCCTGCTGCGACAAGGTTTTTGGCAATATAGCGTGCTGCATAGGCTGCCGAACGGTCGACTTTGGAAGAATCCTTGCCTGAGAATGCACCTCCGCCATGTGCACACCGTCCGCCATAAGTGTCAACGATGATCTTCCTGCCGGTAACGCCAGAATCGCCGTGGGGCCCGCCGATCACGAATTTGCCTGTCGGATTGACATATAGCTTGTAATGCTCATTGAAAAGTTTGCCTATCCTTTCGGGAAGGTGCTTAATTACCCTGGGGATAAGGATTTTCCTTACATCATCTTCGATTTTCAACCGCATTCGTTCGTCATCCGTATCAAACTCATCATGCTGGGTTGAAACAACAACAGTATCCACCCTGACAGGCTGGTTTTTTTCATCATATTCTATTGTGACCTGCGATTTTGCGTCGGGACGAAGGTAGGTCATCAACTTGCCTTCCTTACGGATGGCCGCCAGTTCCTGCAAAAGGATATGCGAAACTTCGATGGGCATGGGCATATAATTGTCCATTTCCGTACTGGCAAAACCGAACATCATGCCCTGGTCGCCGGCGCCCTGCTTATACCTGTCGGTGATCTTCTCGGCGCTGTTGTCAACTCCTCTCGCTATATCAGGCGACTGGCCATGGATGGCAGAGATAACGCCGCAGGATTCGGCATCGAAACGGTATTCAGCCTTGGTATAGCCTATCTTACGGATCGTATTGCGAACTACATCATCAATATTGACATATCCTTTGGTGCGGACTTCCCCGGCCGCTACTACAAGCCCGGTTGTTACCAGCGTTTCGCAGGCTACTTTGGATTCGGGGTCATAGCGGAGGAATTCGTCCAGCAGGGCATCTGAAATCTGATCTGCCACCTTGTCGGGATGGCCTTCCGATACAGATTCCGAAGTAAATAAATAGCTCATTATATGGGTATTAATTTTTAGTAACTGATTGTGCTGATTGCCTTTTTTTAACCGCAAAGGCGCGCAAAGTACAACACAAAGGAACACAAAGTACTGCATATATTAAGTTTAACCTTAACGCGCCTTTGTGAAACCCATTGTGCGACTTTGTGGTTAAACTTTCAAACAATGCGCAAAACTAAGAATAAATTAAATATGTTTCAGTCATGGGTCAGGATTTGGAAAACCTCCTCAAGCCGGAGTTCCTCCTTGTTCAATGAAAGAATGCCTGATTCCCTGGCAACAGCGAGTTTGAAGAGGTCTTCCCTGATGTCACGATCGGCAGCAGTTTCAATGACCCAGGTATTCTGGCCTTTGTCTTCCAGCAATGAAATTCCGGGGATTTTTTGAAGGTCTTCTCTTCCTATTTTCCCGCTGAATTCCACAGTAATACGGTTTTTGTTCTTAACCGTCCCGGCGAGGTTGCGGGTCGTGTCATCAGCAACGATGTGCCCGTGGTGAATGATGATGGCCCTGTCGCAGATAGCTTCGACTTCCTGCATGATGTGCGTGGAAAGCATGACCGTCTTGGTGGTTCCTACCGACCTGATCAGGTTGCGGATCTCGTGGATCTGGTTGGGGTCGAGGCCGGAGGTAGGCTCATCGAGGATAAGGACTTCCGGGTCGTGTATGAGCGCCTGGGCAAGGCCTGCACGCTGGCGGTAACCTTTTGAGAGCGCTCCGATTTTCTTATTCTGCTCTTGCGTGAGGCCTGTCAGATCAACCATTTCAGCCACTTTTTTCCTGATATCGCCCTTGATTTTATGGATCCCTGCAATAAACTCCAGGTACTCCTTTACATACATATCCAGGTAAAGCGGGTTATGCTCGGGCAGGTAACCGACTTTCTCCCTAACCTTGAGGGATTCCTCGAAAATATCATGGCCACAAACGATGACCTCTCCTTCGGTCGGGGGAAGGTAGCAGGTAATGATCTTCATCAGCGTGGATTTCCCGGCGCCGTTAGGGCCAAGCAAGCCGACAATCTCTCCGGGATGAATGCTGAGAGAGACCTGGTCAAGGGCTTTCTGGGTGCCGAAAACTTTAGTTACCTGTTTAACCTCGATTGACATTGAGTATTATTTAAGCCTGCAAAACTACTAAAATCTATCTTTTAATGGCACACGGATTTCCGCAGATCAAGGCGCAGATTTACGCTGATAATTCTACGATAGACTTCTTTTCCTACAGTCCTACAGTCCTACAGTCCTATAGTCCTACAGTCCTACAGTCCTACAGTCTTCCCGTCCTACCCTCTGTTAGAAACAAGCCCAAAGATTTTTATTTCAAACACTGTCAACATCTTGTAAAACCTGTTTTTTCTTATATTTACCGGTGATTAAACCAAACTACCTTCCTGTAAAATTCAAAATATATGAACCGTATATTTCGTCACAAGCTGATTATTCTGGTTTTACTTCTCTCACCCTTTGCTCAGCAAATTAACGCCCAGGATGAACCAATATTTGATTTTACTGATAGTTTAACAGGCTATGATTCTGAACTAATTCAGGCACTGCCTTTTGCCACTGTCAAAGACATTTTTCAGTTTAATCCGTCGGTCTACAGGCCTGATAAATATGGTAATTATTATACCAACGGGTTCCTGACTTCAGATGATTATACAATTTTTGATGGTGTCCAGCTCAGATTTATGGAAGAAATGCCGCTGAGGCTCATTGGTAGTGTAGCGTTTGATGAGTTTGACCGGTACCTTGAATTCGGGAACAGCCTTACCGGTTTTGCAGACTTTAAACCGATCACCCCTTCCGATAGCTTTTCTTTCCGGGTTGAAAGTTCGTCAACGATTATCCATAAACAAACTAACAATGGAGATATCCAGCTGCTGTTGTCGGGCCCCATCGGTTCAGGATCAAAAAATGGTGGTACCGGACTGAAAATCAGCTATTCCTTAGCCTCGCGTTTATTTTCTTCTTTAGATTATGACCCTTCTTATATTGCCAGGGACCAGGCAGAGGCCGGGTATCTTGATAACCTTGAAAATGAACCCCTTCGCCGGGCAACTGGTTATTTCGGTACTTATGCCAACGCACTATTTACTGAGGGTGATAACGCTGTTTCATCCTACTTTAATTCCAATGCAGCCAAACTGGGATTTTCAATCTATGGAAATATTGAGGCTGATTTTGCAAATGGGATGAGCCTGAAATTAGGCAGTTATACGGTTTCTAAAAATGAAACTGTTCCGATCTATGAGAATTACTTTTTCAACCAGGATCACAACCCTGAAAAATCAACCCTTTATTCGGGCAATTACCTGCGTTTTGAGCAACAGGTCAATACCGGCGGATCCGTCCGGTTTCATTACCAGTTGCAGGGACAGTATTCATATTATCATTCTGTGTTGCAGGACCCGAATTTTGGTAAGGATTTTTTCAGTTATGGTTATGCGGGTAAATTCGATACGTATAAAAGTCCAACTTTTGAATATGGCTCTGACACCTTAAATGGAAATTATTATGATGAAGTATTGATTCTCAATTCATGGGATTATGACACACTTGTGGAATTCACCCCGGGGGACCTGAATCCGGGGCTGGCCGCCTATACCTCATCTTATTATTCAATTTTCGATGGGGATCCAACAGGTCACTATCAAAACTTAGATTACGTACAGTTGGGGGGTGGACTGCTCAACGGTCAGCAGCCGGATATGGTTTATGGTCTTTACAACAACACCGGAACGGCCTACAATGAATATTCCGTTAAGGATGAACGACAGGTTAAAATTTTTGCAAGTGGCGACCTGGTTATTGGCAAGCATAAGATCAGCCTTGGATTTCAATTTACCCGTGACTGTTATTCAGCCTATCATATTCATCCGGTAGGCCTTTGGCGTCTCATGAGAGGTATGACCAATTTTCATATTAGCGAAATAGATATTGATCATCCGGATTTGCATGAGGGAGATTTGATGGATACCATTTATTATCCCAGGAAATATGATGCTTTGAGTCAGCGTGCGTTTGATAAAAATCTCAGGGAAGCCCTCGGCCTTGATCCGGAAGGACTGGATTTTATCGATATCGATTCTTATGATTACAGCACCAATTCGATAAATTATTTTGATAAAGACGGGGTAAAGCATACTGTAGATTGTGGGCAGGAATTATTTTCACTTGATATGTTCACAGCGGATGAATTGCTGAACGACGGTAATTCATTTGTCGCTTACAATGGTTATGATTATTTAGGTAACCGGGTGAAGAATAAGGTGACTTTTGAGGATTTTTTCACAGATAAAAATAGCCAGGGCGAATATTTGCGGCAGACAGGCGCTTATATTCCGATGAACTATTCTGCTTATACCGATTATCAGGTAAATCTGAAAGGTTGGTATATCAATGCCGGTTTCAGGATTGATGCCTTCGATGCCAACCAGCAGGTATTGAAAGACCCCTTTTTATTGTATGAATCGTATACAGCCGGAGATTTGGATGATATTCAGGGATTTTCAGTTGAGCCGCCTTCGGGAATCGGCGATGATTTTGTGGTTTATGTTGACAATACTTCGAATCCTACTCGGGTTATGGGTTATCGTAATGGTGATCAATGGTATGATGACAGTGGAAATCCTATTTCTGATGCGAATGAACTGGATGCCGGTTCCGGGGTTTCACCTTATCTGATCTATCCCGAGCTGGAAAATATAACCATTGATGTTTTTACCAGGAATAAGATTTGGTTTAATTTTTTGCCACAGGTAAGCATACAGAAGAAGCTGAAAAACTGGCTGCTTCTATCCTTCCGGTATAATTCGGCAGTTCAGAACCCGGCTCCGGAAATAACCTTTTCAAATCCTGCAACGTATTATTATTTTAATAATTTGTCGACCTGGATTTCTAACGGATCGCTGAAGCCTGAACGGACGGACAGGCTCAGGGCCGGACTTTCGGTTATGCCTTTACCGGGATTTGTTATTACGGCTGAAGGTTTTGCTGATCGTTTTAATAATATGATCTATCCTATCAGAAGAGTCGGAGCTTACCCTAAAGATTATACGTCTTTTGCTAATTTTGATGATCCTTTTTTCCAATACGGTACTGACCTGGCTATAAGCCACAGTTCTGGAAAGTCGTCCGGGTTTAACTATGCGCTAACTTATCATTTATTGATCAATAAAGATAATCCGGCCTACCACCTGTATGACTACCTCGTTCCCAAAAACCTGTTAAAAGGATATCTCCAGTTTAATACGGGATATGGAAATGATTATATGGGACCCTCAGGGTCAGTTAATTATTCGATTTTTGAAAGTCTGGGAATAAGTTTATTCAGCCAGTTTCAATCCGGGGTTTACTATCTGAAGGCCAAATCCCCTGATAATCCTTTATACAATCAGTATACCTATTCTGCGACCATGCCGGCGCAGGTGTACTTTGATTTGAAGATTGAAAAAGGAATTCATTTTAATAACGAAAGGTACAGGCTGAACTTTTACTGCACCATCCAGAATCTTTTTAATACAAAGATAATTTATAAGGTTTACCACTTTACCGGGGACCCGGATGATAATGGATATCTTACTCATCCGAAAAGCCAGAAACAAATCTCAGAGGCGCTTTCCGAAGCGTCTTACCGGTATTTGTATGCCAATTACATCAACGACCCCAACAATTATGGCTTGCCGAGGAGGACGACAATGGGGATCAGTTTCAGTTTTTAATCTGCTTAGTATAGAACACGGATGACACGGATGCAACGGATTTACACGGATAAATACCATAATGTATTATATATTAAATAAATAGCATGAAAATATTCCTCGTGTTTTGCTTTCTTCTGGTAATGACCTCGAGAGGTTTTGCTAATGAAACTATCAGGATTGATTTTGTTCCCGGTTGTAATGAAGAATTCGATGTATTTTTCAAAAAAGGTTTTGAAAGCCTTGGCTATTATGTATTTGTGAATTACCATGGAAGATCTGAAAGCAAGCCGTTTGATCAGCTTTTCACTTATGAATGGGAAGGACATCTGCTTAAAATTTACTTGTTTGACCAGTCGGGAGTGCTGATTAAAAATGCCGAAAAGAATTTCCCCTACCTGGATGGAATAGAGAACTTTATCTATCTTATGCTCTCCGATCTGATGAACAGGAGGGTGAATGTCAGGGAGTATAGGGGGAAAATAAAAGGCTTCTATAATAATGAAATGGAAAAGCTGGATTCGGCAAAATATATTATCCAGGTGCATAATAATGACAGTGCAAAGGCTGTCAGTAATTTCTTGTTGATAGCAAAAGAGCTTACCGGGAATTTCGAGACATATTATGATTTTTCATATTACCAGGTTACTTATTATCAGAATGGAGTTGTAAGGTCCGAAAATGCCAGCAGAATTTTCGGCGTGGTGATAGGTAAACCTGCGGATGATAAAGGTTTCGATATCCTCGCAGAACCGCCTGATATTTTCCGATCCTATGTTGAAATTATTTACAACAATAATCCATTACCAGGTGGAATTCCAGAAGATGAAACTTTGAGCCGGGTTTATATTCTCAGAAGTACCGGTTTTGTCGCATCCTATGTTCCATTCAGTGTTTTTATGGATGGTAAGTTTATTTGTTATTTGGGAAATGAAGAATACCTTTTGCTCAACCTGGAGCCGGGGCGGCACACTTTTACCGTTCAAAACAGTGCAAAGGAAGTGAAATCCTGGTCTTCAACTTATCGCCTGGATGTTGTATCCGGACAAAAAACTTTTATCAAGCTGATCCAATATTCCGATATTAAATTTACGTTGCAATTCATTTACCAGATTGAAAAGGAGTATTCTGCCAGGATTTTACTTCAAAATATGGTTGAAAGCAAGTGTATTCTTGATTAAAAGACTAAAAATCTGCGAAAATCTGCGCCTTGATCTGCGGAAATCTGCGAGAAACAAGCGGAATATTTCTCGCAGATTATCGCGGATTTGAAGCGCAGATTTACGCAGATTTACTTTGCGCTCTCTGTGAAACCCTTTGTGGTTCTTTGTGAGAAACAACCCAGCTGGCAATCCCTGCTAAAATCAGCAACTGCCCAACCCAAAAAATGGCCCAGCTGAAATCCACCGGCACATACTTCATCGCAAACTCAATGAGCTTATCCAAATCTGAAGGTAAGAAGATCTCTGAAACTGTGAATTCCTGCCGCAAATAGCCCACATAATCTTCAATATAAGCCCAGATCACTACCAGCGAGCCGGAAATCAACAATAGCCATTCGAGGCGTTTAACCGGCTTTAATTTCTCATGAGATTTAAAATACCAGATCAATCCTCCGAATATCGCCATGGTCAACGCATTGATACACGGAGCAATCACCGGCCCGACCCAGGTGGTTGGCAGCAGGAACAGGATGTCCCAGGTAAACACGCTTTCCGGCCAGCCCAGCAAGGCATAAAGAAAAACATAATAGAAAATATCCCATATTCCGAAGGTAAGGATGAAAAAGCCGAACCGCTCCAGCCGCGACCTCCCCGCAATAATCCCGATTCCTGCCAGCATCACCACCGTGGCGAATTCCCGGAACAGCTCCGTTATCATCACTCTTTCGCTCATCATTTTCAACGGGAAAGCAAATCCTTCCGGGTAATAGATCTCACGGAGATATACCACCACGGCGCTTTCCAGGTAGCCCATCGCGATGGAGAAAATAGAAATAAATAGTAGGAGTGAAAGTGATTTTTGCCTCATCTTTGCATAACGGATTCTGCCCAGTTAAATTACAATATATTTTTTTCTCCACCACAGTTTGTTAATACCAAAAAATCATTCTATCTTTGCACCCCATTTTCAGAGGGTAAATTAATTAGTTGAAATATAGTCATCAATGGATACTTTAAGTTACAGAACAATCAGTGTGAATAAGGAAACTGCTGACAAACAGTGGGTTCTGATCAATGCTGAAGGACAGGTGCTGGGTCGCCTGGCATCGCATGTAGCCAAAATGCTGCGTGGAAAAAACAAGCCATTTTACACCCCTCACTCAGATTGTGGTGATTATGTGGTAATTATTAATGCCGAAAAAATACTCCTTACCGGGAAAAAACTTACCGATAAGGTGTACGTGCATTACAGTGGCTATCCGGGTGGCGATAAGCATTCTTCCCCGCAGGAAATGCTCAAAAAAAGGCCGACGTACTTAATTGAAGAAGCTGTAAGAGGTATGCTGCCAAGAACCAGGCTCGGAAGGGAAATCTTCGGAAACCTCCACGTTTACGCCGGTCCTGAGCATCCGCACCATGGCCAGGCACCAAAAGAAATTGAGATCAATACCATTAAATAATCGATATGGAAGTCATTACCGCAACAGGAAGAAGAAAAACAGCGATCGCCCGCGTATACATGCAAGAGGGCAGTGGCAAGGTTACTTGTAACAAGCGTGACGTGAAGGAATATTTCCCGACGTCAGTTCTTCAATACACGGTCAAACAAGCCTTTGAAGTTACCCAGACCGAAGAGAAATTCGATATCAACGTCAATCTCGACGGTGGTGGTTACAAAGGCCAGGCAGAAGCGCTCCGGATGGCAATTGCCCGCGCCCTCGTCAAACTTAACCCGGAATTCAGGAAAGCACTGAAAGATAAAGGCCTCTTACGCAGAGATCCGCGTATGGTTGAACGCAAGAAACCCGGTCAGCCTGGCGCAAGAAGAAGATTCCAGTTCAGCAAACGCTAACGGATCCCTTCCTCCTAAAGAGTGTTTAGTATCTAAACCGCCGGGACCAATTGCGCTTTGCACTTGCTACCCGGCAGTTGCTTAATCAGAAGGTAAACATAAATCTAACAATTCATGGCAAGAACAAATTTCGAAGAATTACTTGATGCAGGTGTACACTTTGGCCACCTCCGCAGAAAGTGGAACCCGAACATGGCTCCTTATATCTTTATGGAGCGTAACGGTATCCACATCATTGATCTTTACAAAACAATGGCAAAGCTCGAAGAAGCTTCGTCAGCGTTAAAACAGATCGCAAAATCAGGCCGCAAAGTCCTTTTCGTGGCTACCAAAAAACAAGCAAAGGAAATCGTGGCAACGCAGGTCCAGAAAGTGGGTATGCCTTACGTTGTGGAACGCTGGCCGGGCGGTATGCTCACCAACTTCGCCACGATCCGTAAAGCGGTCCGTAAGATGGGATCCATCGATAAACTGATGGCTACCAGCAACTTTAAAAGCCTCTCCAAACGTGAACGTCTCCAGATCGACCGCGAACGACAGAAGCTCGAAAAACAGCTCGGTAGTATTGCCGACCTGAACCGCCTTCCGTCAGCTATTTTTGTTGTCGACATCCTGAAAGAAAAAATCGCCATCGCCGAAGCAAGGAAACTCAATATCCCCACCTTCGCGATCGTCGATACCAACTCAGATCCGAATATCATCGACTTCCCGATCCCGGCCAATGACGATGCATCGAAATCCATTGAGCTCATCCTGCGTATCCTGGTGGCAGCCATAGAAGAAGGCCTCGCTGAAAGAAAGATCGACAAGGAAGCCCGCGGCGAAGATGATGAAAAGGACGATTTCGAATCAACATCATTGCTGGTCGACGGCCTCGATGATGAAGAAGATGCCGAAGCGATCCGTAAAAAAGCGCTGGAAAAACTTGCCAAGGTGAAGAAGGAAGAAGAAGACAGGATGGCAGACACCAGCAAGAGACCCCGCAGGGGCCTTTCCAAACCCAAGAAATAAAAAATATTTTCACATTAAAGATTAAGAAGATTATGGCAAACATAACTGCTGCTGAAGTTAACAAACTCCGACAGATTACCGGGGCCGGGATGATGGATTGTAAAGCTGCCCTGATTGAAAGTGATGGCGATACAGAATTGGCTATCGAGATCCTACGCAAAAAGGGTCAGAAAATCGCAGCCAAGCGTGCCGACCGTGAAGCCACGGAAGGTATCGTTATAGCTAAAACCAGCGATGCCCACGATTTCGGGGTACTTATCATCGTTAATTCCGAAACCGACTTTGTTGCGAAAAGCGACGACTTTATCAATTATGCCAAGGCTGTCATTGACCTTGCCGCTGCTAAGAAGCCTGCTACACTGGATGAACTGAATGCAATGAACCTCAATGGCAGGACCGTTGCAGAAAACCTGATGGACCTGGTAGGCAAGATCGGCGAAAAGCTTGAATTATCAGGTTATTTCTGCGTTAATGCAGAACTGGTTTCAGCTTATAACCACCTTGGAAACAAGCTGGCTACCCTTGTCGGCTTGAGCAAAAAAGGTGCAGCCGGAATCGAAGAAGCCGCCCACAATGTGGCCATGCAAATTGCCGCCATGAACCCGATCGCCATCGACCGCGACGATGTTGACAAGAGCGTGATCGAAAAGGAAATCGAGATCGGTATGGAACAGGCACGCAATGAAGGCAAGCCCGAGAATATGCTCGAGAAAATTGCTATCGGCAAGCTGAATAAATTCTATAACGAGAATACCCTGCTGAACCAGGAATTTGTCAAGGATAACACCAAGACTATCAGGCAGTACCTCGAATCGATCGAAAAAGACCTGACCGTTTCGGCATTCACACGCCAGAAATTAGGCGCCTGATCAATTAAATCAGAGAGATAAAATGTAAAAGGCTACCCCCCCGGGTAGCCTTTTTACGTAATTAAAAGCCCAATCATGAAAGAACATGTCGTTGCGACATGCTTATTATTGAAATTACACTCCCAATAATTTCTTAACCAGGTCAGCTACGACCTTATTGTCGGCTTTGCCGGCGAATTCCTTTGAGGCGAGTCCCATTACTTTACCCATATCTTTTGCGGATGAAGCCCCTGTTTCATTAATTATTTTCAATAACCCTTCCCTGATTTCATCTTCGCCTAATTGTTTCGGCAGGTAAAATTCAATAATCCCTGCCTGGAACATTTCTTCTTCTGCCAGCTCTGCACGTCCGTTTGACCGGTATATTTCAGCGGATTCCTGTCTCTGTTTTACCAGCTTCTGAAGGATTTTAAGCCCGGCCTCATCGGTAATTTCACCGGCCACGGCTTCTTTGCTGGTTTTTGCCAGCAGCAGCGCAGCCTTGATACCACGAAGAGCCTCAAGTTTGCGGCTCTCCCTGGATATCATGGCAGATTTAATATCGGCATTGATCCTGTTTTCCAGTTCCATCGCCTTAATTTTTAAAATATTGCAGATTAATCGACATTGTCATGCAAATATGAATTTCCCGACCTGAGCTCGGGGCTTTTCGTATCGGGGTCCTCATAAAGAGAATATCTCGAGATCCTTGATTCACCTGAAGGGGTGACATTTTTAAGCTCAACATTACGGCGCATGTAAGCGGGCTGATTTTCCAGCTCTTCAATAGCGCTTTCGTTCTTCAGTTTCATACTCAGGTTACGGAGCCTTTCTATTCTTTCCTGGGATTTCAGATCGATGGAAGGGCGCTGAAAGCTCTGTTCTGCTTCCTGGAATGCATTTCCACCAGGCTTCTTTATATAAACCTCAAAAGGTTTCACTTCATCAGTCGGGCTGACCTTATCCGCAACAAAACTAATTTCGTTCATCGCTGAAATCTCAGCCATTTCTTCCTCTGCAGCCGGCTCCCCGTTTTCAGAAGTAAGGTCTTCTGCAGGTTGTGAAAACTCGAAAATAAACGTGCGTTCGTCTTCTTTCCAGACTTCAGGCTCTGCCTGTTCAGCAGCGGTTACTGTTTCCTCTGCTTCGGCTGTTTCGCTTTCCGTGCTGATTGTGTCCGATACAATATTTTCGATGGGTTCAGCTGTGATGACTTCTTTGGATTCGTTTTGCTGAATGTCGTCCTGGCCTGAATTTTCGAAAGCGGCTTTGCGGATCATTTCGATCGGCCTGCGGCTTTCGATGGTTTCTTTTGAAGCCGTGGCAGCAGTTTTAAGAGCTTCACCATTCAGCTCTTCATTAAGGGCATATATTTTCCTGTTATCGGCAGCGGCTTTCGATTTGGCTTCGAAACCGGTGGCGATCAGTGTGATGCTGATATTATTCCCTAAGGATTCATCATAACCGTTGCCCCAGATGATCTCGGCCTGTGATTTAGCTTCCTGCTGGATATAGTCGGTGATTTCGGTGACTTCATCCATGGAGATCTCTTCCTTTCCGGAAGTGATATAAAGAAGCACATTGCTGGCACCTTCGATGTCGTTATCGTTCAGAAGAGGGGAGGAAAGGGCGCCTTTCACGGCTTCGATGGCGCGGTTTTCACCTTCAGCCTGGGCGCAGCCCATAATGGCTTTTCCGCTTTCTTTCATGACTGTGCGGACATCCTCGAAATCGACATTGATGTACCCGGTCACGGTAATAATCTCAGCGATGCCTTTGGCGGCGGTGGTCAGTACATCATCGGCTTTGTTAAAGGCTTCGGAAAGTTTCAGGTCACCGCATAATTCACGCAATTTGTCATTGCAGATGATCAGCATGGTATCCGCATGTTTCCTCAGTTCAAGGATGCCTTCATCGGCCTGCAATTTCCTCTTTTTTCCTTCAAAAGTAAAAGGTATGGTTACGATGGCAACCGTGAGAATGCCAAGGCTTTTAGCGATTTCGGCAATGACAGGTGCGGCGCCGGTACCGGTTCCGCCACCCATCCCGGCGGTAATAAACACCATCTGGGTGTTCTTTTCGAGGATCTCTGTTATCTGGTCTACCTTCTGGCTGGCCGCTTCCTTACCCACTGCAGGGATTGATCCGGCACCAAGGCCACGCTCCCCTAACTGGATTTTTGTCGGAACCGGTGAAGATTCCATGGCCTGTGCATCGGTATTGCAAATGATGAAATCCACCCCCTTAATGCCCTGGCGGAACATATGGTTAACTGCATTTGATCCGCCGCCGCCAACTCCAATGACTTTTATAATCGAAGATTGGTTTTTTGGCATATCGAATTTGATCATTTCTTTCATGGCTTATGGGATTTTAAAAGTATTTGTTTTATGGATTTGATTTGTTCTTTTCCGGATTAATTATAAACAGGTTGATTGTTGATAACTGGCGTTAAACCTCGTCTCCCTCGAACCAATCCTGTATCCTTTTCAGGAACCCGTTCGTTCTTGGCTTCCTTGGAATTTCCTCTTCCTCAGTTTCCTGTTCGAAAATTTCTTCGGTTAATTCTTTCTTTTCGGCCTTTACAGGCTCATCTGCTATATCTACACGGACTTTTTCGGGTGTGCGCACTTCATCCCTAACCTCTTCCTGCACCTTTTCCCTGATATGCCGCTCAATTCCCTGGATGACAAGCCCGATACCCGTTGCAAACATGGGACTGGCCATTTCGTCGGGAGTCCCTGGTGATAAATGTTCGTTCGGGTAACCAATTCGGGTATCCATCCCGGTCATGAACTCGGTCAGTTGCGACAGGTGCTTGAGCAATGAGCCCCCACCTGTCAGCACAATGCCGGCGATGAGCTTCTTTTCGTACCCGGAGTTCTTAATTTCGTAATAGACATGTTCGATGATCTCTTCCATCCTGGCCTGGATGATGCTGGCAAGGTTCTTCAGGGATATTTCCTTCGGTTGCCTGCCCCTGAGCCCTGGAATGGCGACAACTTCATCTTCCTTGTTTTCGCTGGCCAGTGCCGATCCGAACTTTATTTTAAGCTCTTCAGCATGTTTCTTGATGATGGAGCAGCCTTCCTTCACGTCTTCCGTAAGGATTTCACCGCCAAATGGGATAACAGAGGTATGCCTGATGATGCCATCCTGGAAAATGGCGATGTCGGTGGTGCCGCCGCCAATATCAACCAGCACGACGCCGGCTTCTTTTTCTTCCTCGCTGAGAACAGCATCAGCTGAAGCGATGGGCTCAAGGATGAGGTCCATTACTTCGAGACCGGCTTTTCTCACACATTTATAAATGTTTTTTGCAGCTGCCGTCTGGCCGATGATGATATGGAAATTAGCCTCCAGCGTATTGCCCAGCATACCGATCGGATGCTTGATCCCCTCTTCCCCGTCAACAATATATTCCTGCGGGATAACATCGATGATCTCTTCACCCGGGTTCATATTCAGGTTGAACATGTTCTGATGCAGACTGTCGATGTCCTTCTGGCTGATTTCATTTTCAATATCTTTCCTGATGATACTTCCCTTATGCTGCAGGCTCTTGATGTGCTGCCCGGCAATCCCGACATTGACGTACTTTATCTCCACCCCGGAGCTTTTTTCGGCCATTTCTATTGCGGTCTTAATGGATTGTACCGTGTTTTCAATATTGGAAACCACACCTCTTTTGACCCCGATAGATTCAGTATTCCCGTAACCCAGGATCTCGATTTTTCCATGTTCGTTCCTGCGACCAACAATGGCTGCGATTTTCGTGGTGCCGATGTCTAAACCGACGATGATATCTGTCTTATTCATAGTTTAAGTATTTTGAGCAAACTACCTGATTTTTATATTTTAAGTTAATAGATCTATATACATGCCAGTCCATTTGGTTCATGACCTTCTGGTAAAAAGTCTTTAAATTCTCCAGTTTTTCCTTCGCATCCTCAGCACTTCCGAAAAGGATCACCTGGTTCCCGATCTTAGGCAACAGTTCCAGTTCATTTTTTTCATTGACATAGACCTGGTCAATAAATGATTTCAGGAAGTCATCCTGCGAAATGTGCCATGCTACAGGGTATATTTGCTGAAGGACTGAACTGTCGGGAAATGCAATCAGTGATTGTTCTGATTTTTCAGGTGAAAAATAGCGCTCTTTTATATTGCCGTTAGCGATCAGGATATGAGAAGGCTTGGCCGGGTTCAGCGGCATCGCATAGCCATTGTAGTCAAGATAATACTGGGCGCCGTCTTCATTAATAATCCTTACCAGGGGTTCCCTGACGACGGTTTTCATTACAAGGCCCCCGTCAATGGTCTGGAATACTTCACATTTTGCTACATATGGATTAGCCAGCACCGTCTTCTCGAGCTTAAGCAGGTCCGTTCCCAGTATCGGCGACCCTTCAATCTTTCCGAAATTGCGTTCGATAATTGAATGGATATCTTCCAGGGTGATAAGGGCCTCATCAGAAGGATTCAGGATATCCACGCGGAAGCTCTTATAATTTTTCGTGGTGTGTTCTGCATCTGTGAAGGCCAGTAGCACTATTGTACCCACAAACAGGATCAGCGTAAATGATATGTAAATGATCCGTTTTATCATGAGAGTGCTGCAATTACAGGTTCTGAAAGCTGGTCAATATCCCCTGCGCCGATCGTCAGGAACAGGAAAGGATTTTCTGTCCTGAGAAGTTCGGGTACTTCGGTTTTGGTGACCAGCCGTTTATTTTTTATCTGCATCTGCTTCAGTATCATTTCTGAAGTAACCCCCGCTATGGGTAGTTCCCTGGCGGGATAAATGTCCAGCAACCAGGCTTCGTCCAGCATATCAAGGCTTTCTGCAAAACCCATTGCAAAATCCCTGGTCCTGCTGTAAAGATGAGGCTGGAAGAGACCGGTGATCTTTTCTTCAGGATATAGCTTTCTGACTGCGGTGATAAATGCTTTAAGTTCTTGAGGATGATGGGCGTAATCGTCGATATATACCCTGTCCTGACGTTTGATCCTCACATCGAACCGGCGTCTGACGCCTGTAAAGGATTCTATTCCTTCGATGATCGCCTCTTTAGAGACGCCGAGGTGCCTGCAAACGCCATATGCTGCAAGGGTATTTTCAACATTGTGCTTTCCGGGAACCTGGATTTTAACCCCCTTGTACTGGTATTCGCAACTGAAAATGTCGAAAAGCTGCATCCCGTCGGCAATGCGCAGCCTTGCGCCTGATATTTCCGAAAGCTCTTCTGCCGCGTAATCAATCCTCCGAATATCATCCCTGAGCTTTATCATAAGCCCGTCGCGGATGATCAGCTTTCCTCCGGGCTTGATATTCCCGGCAAAATCGCTGAACGAGTTATTCATTTCGTCAGCGGTGCCGTAGATATCAAGGTGATCTGGGTCCATAGCAGAGATGACTGCGATGTCAGGATGAAGCTGCAGGAAGGAGCGGTCATATTCATCCGCTTCTACGACCATAATTTCATCTTTGCCGCTGGAAATATAATTTGACATGTAATTCTTGCTGATGCCACCGATCAGGGCTGTTACCGGGTAACCTGCATGGTACAAGATATGTGCGATCATCGAGCTGATGGAGGTTTTACCATGCGTGCCGGCGACTGCAATCGTCTTTTTCCCTTCTGTGATCATCCCTGTTACCTGTGCCCTCTTAAACATCGGGATCCCACTGGCTTTCAGGAAGATGAATTCCTGCAGGTCCCTGGGTATCGCCGGTGTATATATTATGATGTCTGTATCTGCCGGTATTTTTGACGGATCATCATCAAAATGGATAGTCATCCCTTCATCTGTAAGTTCCCCGGTCAGTTCCGATGAGGTTTTGTCATAACCGTGGATCAGGATGCCCCTGGAGCGGAAATACCTCGCCATAGCGCTCATTCCAATGCCGCCTATGCCTAAAAAGTAGATTTTCCGTATGTTATCCAGGCTTGTTTTCATTTTTGAAGAAGTGCTGTTATTTCATTGGCAATTTTCTCATCAGCATCAGTTACGGCAAAAGTCCCGATCTGCTTTTCCAGCTCTGCCCTGGTATTCTCATTATTAATCAGTGTGAGAAGGAGGGAAGGCAATTTTTCCACAGCTTCATTATCCCTGATAACAAGGGCAGCGCCTTTTTCTTCGAGCCTCCTGGCATTCTTCATCTGGTGGTCTTCGGCGGCGGTGGGCAACGGGATAAATATCACTGGCTTGCGGACTGCGGCGAGTTCAGCTATAGCGATAGCGCCTGCCCTGGAGATGACCACATCGGCCAGTGCATAGGCCAGGTCCATCTGCTGGATAAAACTCACCACTTTAGCTTCCTTGTAGCCGGCCTTTACACAAGCTTCTGAAGCCCTGGTTTCAAAATTCTTCCCTGTTTGCCAGAGCAGTTGAACCTGGTTTGCCTTCATCAATTCCAGCATCTTTTCAATACATAAATTGATCGATAAAGCGCCTTGGCTACCGCCAACGACGAATATGGTTTTTTTGCCGGGATCAAGTCCGAAGAATGCTGCGGCTTCCCCTTTTCTGCCTTCAATCTTAATGACCTCCTTCCGGATAGGGTTTCCGGTGATGACAATCTTTTCTGCAGGGAAATATTTATCCATCCCTTCATAGGCCACACAAATCCGGGAAGCCTTTTTCCCAAGGAGTTTATTGGTTATCCCCGGAAAAGAATTCTGCTCCTGGATCAGTGTCGGGATTCCCAGCATGCCTGCAGCGCGCAGGGCAGGGCCACTGGCATATCCGCCAACACCTACAGCCACATCGGCTTTAAACCGGCGGATAATAGATATGGCAGTTATTAAGCTATCCATGACCTTGAGCGGGAACAGCAGGTTACTCAGTGATAATTCTCTTCTCAGACCGCTGATCCATAGGCCTTTGATAGGAAATCCAGCGGCAGGTACCTTTTCCATTTCCATTTTTCCTTTAGCACCAATGAACAGGATCTTTGCCCCGGGCAGTTTTCTTTGCAATGCCCGTGCAATCGCCAGTGCCGGGAAGATATGGCCACCCGTTCCGCCACCGCTTATGATAATATGTGGATCAGGCTGTTGCATAATTCTCGTCTATATTTTCCGGTTCCGTATCCGGTACTCCTTTACTAACTTCTTTACTGACACTCAGGATAATGCCGATTGATAAACTGGTAAACCAGACTGAAGTACCTCCCATGCTGACAAAAGGAAGCGGCTGCCCGGTTACAGGAAGCAGGTCTACTGCAACTCCCATATTGATCAGTGCCTGGAATACCAGGCTGAACGCCACGCCAATGGTCAGGAAGGCACCGAAGGTTCGCGGGATCTTGGTTACGATCCTTACCGCCCTGAAAAGCAGGATCATATAAAGCAGCACAACGAATGATCCCCCAAGGAGCCCATATTCTTCCAGAATAATCGCAAAAATGAAATCGGAGTAGGGGTGGGAGAGGAAATTGCGCTGGGTGCTGTTCCCGGGCATCTTCCCGAAAAATCCACCTGAAACAACAGCAATTTTCGATTGGACAACCTGGTCATCTTCTTTTTCCTGGCTTCCGGCAAAGAACTTTTCCATCCTGTTTTCCCAGGTTTTCAGTCTTCCCTGCCTTTCTGCCGGCATCAGCATCAGTACCCCGATAAAAAGCACGAAGGCCCCGGCAGCAATACCGACAAATTTCAGCAGGTTAAGCCAGGAGATCCTTCCGATGAACAGCAGGATCAGGCAGGTAGTAAAAAGCATTACGGCTGTAGACAGGTTTCCCGGAAGGATAAGCCCGCAAACAACAATGATTGGCACCATTACCGGAAGGAAGAGGGATTTGAAGTCGTGCCGCACTTCCTGTTTTTTTGTAAGGATACGGGCAAGATAAATGATCAGGGTCAGCTTGGCCAGGTCGGATGCCTGGAAGGTAAGGCCGAAAGGCAATTGCAGCGCACGTTTGGCCTCATTGATATCTTTTCCGAAAATCAATGTAAGAACAAGAAGAAGTATTGCTATGTATAATGTGATCTGGAAAATGCGCGAATAATAGGTGTACTTCACTTTATGGGCGAAATACATGAGGGCAAACCCAAGCGTGAGGATGATCATGTGCTTGAGCATATAATAGATCGTATTTCCTTCCTGGTATTTGTAGGCAAGCGTACCTGTGGAGCTGTACACCGCCAGCAATGAAAAGAAGGATAGCAGGATGACGACCATCCAGATTACCCTGTCACCTTTAATATGTTTACTCTCATTCACCATTTCCGGCATCTGCTATAAATTCTTTATCGCTTTCTTGAACTGGTTGCCACGGTCTTCGAAATTTTCGAACAGGTCGAAGCTTGCGCAGGCAGGGGAAAGGAGCACCGCTTCACCCCGGCGGGCAAGGCTGTAAGCTGCTTTCACTGCATCATCGGCCGTCTTAACTTCAACCAGGTGCTCGACCATGCCTTCGAAAGTATCCCTGATCTTGGTGTTGTCCTTGCCCAGGCAGATAATCACCCTCACTTTCGATTCGACAAGTGGCGCCAGCGATAGGTAATCATTGCCTTTATCAAGGCCGCCGGCTATCCAGATCACGGTTTTATGCATGCTTTCCAGCGCAAACCAGGTGGAATTCACATTTGTCGCCTTCGAATCATTGATGTAGTCCACACCATGAATACTGGCAACAAATTCGAGCCGGTGCTCGATATGCTGGAAATCCGAAAGACATTGCTTGATCACATCTTTACGGATATCAAGCAGCCGGGCGGTAATGCCTGCGGCCATCGAATCGTACAGGTTATGCCTGCCCTGTAAGGCTAATTCTTCTAGTGTCATGGTTAGTTCTTTTTCATTTATGGTAAAGACGATTTCTTTATCCCGGACAAATGCCCCGTCCATGAAGGCTTTATTCCCGGCTGTAAAGGGATAGTGCCGGGAGGGGATGTCCAATTTTTCAATCTGTTCACGAATTACCGGATCATCAAAGCAGTAGACAAAATGATCGTCTGCAGCCTGGTTATTGATAACACGGAATTTTGAGTCTGTATATTTCTGAAAATCATATTCATACCGATCAAGATGGTCCGGGGTAATATTCAACAGCACACTGATATCTGCTTTAGCCTTGAACATTCCATCCAGCTGGAAACTGCTGATTTCCAGAACATAGATGTCATGCTTGCCATTAGCCACCTCTAATGCGAAACTGCTTCCTACATTTCCAGCCAGGCCCGCATTTAAACCTGCAGTTTTCAGGATATAATGCGTCAGTAATGTCGTGGTTGTCTTGCCATTGCTTCCGGTAATGAATATGAGCTTTGCATCCGTGTACCTGCTGGCAAATTCTATTTCTGAAATGACAGGAATGCCTTTCTGTTTCGCATTTTTGATGAGTGGAATACTTTCGGGGATCCCGGGGCTTTTTATTATCTCGGCTGCTTTTAGAATGATTTCTTCCGAATGCCTGTTTTCTTCAAAATCAATTTCTTCAGAAATAAGCTGTGCCTTATATTTATCCTTTATAACGGATTTGTCCGACACCAGGGTGCGTAAGCCATTGCGCCGCGCCAGGACTGCTGCCCCGGCTCCGCTTTCGCCGCCACCCAATATTATGATGTCGTACTTCTTCATCTTATCTCAGTTTCAGGGTAAGGATGGTTACAACGGCCAGGATGATCCCGATAATCATGAACCGCTGGACTATTTTAGGTTCCGGATAACCAAGCACCTGGTAATGATGGTGCAGGGGTGACATTTTAAAGATCCTGCGGCCTGCACCGTAACGTCTCTTGGTGATTTTGAAATAACTGACCTGCATCACTACGGAAAGGCTTTCCATAAGGAAGATCCCGCAGAGAATGGGTATTAGTAATTCTTTCCGGATTATGATGGCGAAAACCGCAATGATCCCCCCCAGAGCAAGGCTTCCTGTATCGCCCATGAATACCTGGGCAGGGTAAGAGTTGTACCATAAAAATCCAATGCAGCCTCCCACAAACGACCCGATGAATATGGTCAGTTCACCGGTATTTGGCAAGTACATGATATTCAGGTAATCGGCAAAGATGATGTTGCCCGATACCCATGCCAGCAACCCGAGAGTGGCTCCAATGATCGCCGAAGTGCCCGTCGCCAGGCCATCCATGCCATCTGTCAGGTTGGCCCCGTTGGAAACGGCAGTGATAATGAAAATGACCAGGGGGATGAAGATCAGGTATGCATATTTTTCATATCCTGAACCCAGCCATTTCAGCAGGACGGCATAGTCAAACTCATTGTTTTTTACGAACGGGATAGTGGTTTTTGTAGATTTTATGCCATCCTTGCTGAAATTATCCGAAGGGCTTACAATAGTGCTTTGCTGTTCGAATGTGCTGGTGTTGTGTGCAATTTTTTCCCTTAGTATAACTGTGTCACTGAAATACATTGTGGCACCGATCACAATGCCGAGGATAACCTGGGCGAGGATCTTATATTTTCCGCTTAATCCTTTTTTATTCTTCTTGAAAACTTTGATATAATCATCCGTGAAGCCGACCAAACCGAGCCACACAGTGGTGAAAATCATCATCAGGATATAAATATTATCAAGCTTTGCAAACAGGAGGGTGGGAATGAGTATGGATGCAAGGATGATCAATCCTCCCATGGTAGGTGTTCCCTGCTTTTCGAGCTGTCCTTCAAGTCCAAGGTCACGGATGGTCTCACCAACCTGCTTCTTGTTCAGGTATTTAATCCATTTTTTTCCAAAGACCAGTGATATCAGCAATGAAACAATGACCGCCGCTGCCGTACGGAAGGAAATATACTGGAAAACCCCAGCCCCGGGGACGTCACAGCATCGTTGCAGATAATCAGCTAAGTAATATAACATGGCCTATTCTGATTTTTGATTTTCTGGTAACAGCATTTCTTCCAAAATCTCTTTATCATCGAAATGGTGTCTGACACCTTTGATTTCCTGGTATTTCTCATGCCCTTTTCCGGCAACAAGGATAATATCTCCTGGCTGGGCAAGATGGCAAGCGGTACGGATCGCCTCTTTCCGGTTGACGATCGTCATAACTTTCCGGTACTTGTCAGCCCCGATCCCTTTCTTCATGTCATCAATAATGGCTTCCGGCTCTTCTGACCTTGGATTGTCGGAAGTCAGGATCACCAGGTCGCTCTTTTCCGCGCAGATGCCGGCCATGACAGGCCTCTTGGTTTTATCGCGGTCACCACCGGCGCCTACTACGGTTATCAGCTTTTCGTTTCTTGTCCTGATTTCCCCGATAGTATCCAGTACATTTTTTAAAGCATCCGGGGTATGGGCATAGTCGACGATGGCGGTGATATTATTACTTGAGCGGAAGGTCTCGAAGCGCCCTTCCACCGGGGGGACGGAACTTAAGTAGGTGAGCGTTTTTTCGGATGATTGTCCCAACAGGATTGACGTTCCGTAAATAGCAGCCAGGTTGTATGCATTGAATTCGCCGGTAAGCCTGCAATAGGTTTCGTTGTTATTAATTGAAAGCTGAAGACCCTCAAATAAGTTCTCCATTATTTTGCATTTGAAATCAGCCAGGGATCTTAATGCATAGGTCTGGATCTTTGCTTTCGTGTTCTGGACCATCACCAGGCCGTTTTTGTCGTCTTTATTGACCAGGGCGAAGGCTTCCTGTGGCAGGCCGTCGAAGAACTTCTTCTTGGCCAGCAGGTAATCCTTAAAAGTTCCATGATAATCAAGGTGGTCGTGCGTCAGGTTAGTAAAGATGCCGCCTGCGAATTTCAGGCCTGCAATCCTGTTCTGGGCTACAGCATGTGAGCTTACTTCCATAAAGCAATATTGTCCGCCTTTGTCTGCCAGTTTACGGAGCAGGAAGTTCAGCTGCACAGGGTCAGGGGTTGTGTGGGTCGAAGGAAATTCTTCATGTAATATCAGGTTTCTGATCGTTGATAGCAGTCCGCAGCCATAGCCGAGAAAGGTGAATAATTGGTAGAGCAGCGTGGCTATGGTTGTTTTGCCGTTAGTTCCAGTCACACCGACCAAGATCAGGTCTTCCGAAGGATTATCATAGTAATTAGCCGCGATGATCCCCAGGGCAAGGCTGCTATCTTTCACCCTTACGTAGGTCACACCTTCCTTAATTTTTTCGGGCATTTCCTCGCAGACAATAACTGCAGCTCCATTATCAGTTGCAAGCTGGATGAAATTATGACCGTCTGTCTGTGTCCCTCTTACAGCAATGAAAAGGTCCCCTTTCCTGATTTTCCTGGAATCGAAATGAATTTCAGATACCATCCCTGATGGATTCCCGGTTATTTCGACCGTTCCGGCTTTATATAATATTTCGCTAAGCACTTTCATCGGATCGAATCATTCAGTGTTATGATGATTTCATTGCCTTTGATAAGGGGATATCCTGCCGGCAGCGACTGGCTGCTTACGGTGCCTTTGCCGGTAATTACCGGTGACAGGCCGGCCTTTTCCATCATGAAGACCACATCTTTGGCGGTGAGGCCTGCAAGGTCCGGTATCGTGTCGGCGCCGTAGAATACAGGCTGAAGGACCACACCGGCCCTTGAACTGTCTGTAGATACCCACTCCGCATCAAAAGAGGGTTTCCTGACAGCATATGACATCCCTGTCAGGATTGTGTACAGGTCATGGTATTCCCCGATTGCCGGGGCCGGCATCAGTTTCTGGGAGAAATAGTCGTGCTCTTCCTGGTCGTGAATATCCATCTGCGTAGCATAAACCTTATCAGCGATCTCTTTGAATACGGGACCTGCAACGGCACCACCGTAGATCTTGCCCGCTTCGGGACGGTTTACAACAACGATGCAGCTATACTTTGGGTTATCCGCCGGGAAATAGCCAACGAAAGAAGCATTGTATTTTTTATCAGCATAACCGGTCACCCCGTCTGCAATGAGTGCTGTGCCTGTCTTGCCCGCAACTTTATATGCGGAATCCTTTACTATGCTGCCGGTACCGTTAGCGACCACGCCTTCCAGGAGTATCTTTGCAAGGGTCAGTGTAGCCGGGGAACATATGGCCGGATTGATAACTTCAGGTTCGATTTTTTTAATTATCTGCCCGCCTTCCCTAATTTCACTGATAAATTGAGGCTTTACCATTACCCCGTTGTTTGCCACGGCATTATAAAAAGTCAGCGTTTGCAGGGGCGTAATTGTCAGTTCATACCCTATCGACATCCAGGGAAGGCTGGTACCATACCAATATTGTTTATCCGACGGATCTTTCAGGTAGGGTTCTCCTTCACCGGCGATTTCGATTCCAAGCGTTTTTCCCAGGGACATTTTTCTTAGCTGGTTTACATAAGCCTCCGGCTGGTTTCCGAACACCGCGGTGATAATCTTTGAAACACCCACATTGGAGGATTCTTCAAAAATCCGCTGGACTGTCAGAAAATCAGACTCAGGCCTGTGTGAATCCACCATCCAGCGGTTGTGGTACTGTGCACGGCCATTGCCAACAAAATACCTATCGGATAGCCTTACCTGTCCGGTTTCCAGGGCGGCGATCAGGGAGGCCAGTTTGAATGTCGACCCGGGCTCAACAGCTTCCCCGATGGAATAATTGTAGGTTTCTTTATACTGGCCGTCAGATGGATCATATCTCAGGTTGGCTATAGCCCTGATCTGGCCCGTGCTGACTTCCATCAGGATCGCGCAACCCTGGAAAGCCTTGTGCTCCTCAAGATGCCTGGCCAGCGCCGATTCCGCCAGGTCCTGGATATTGATGTCGATCGTGGTTATAATGTCCTTTCCATCCCTTGGTGCTACTTCCGGCTTGTCATTGACAGGGATCCATTCACCCTGGCTTATCCTGCGCTTAAGCTGCAGTCCGTCATAACCTTTCAGTTCATTGCTGTAGGCCCCTTCAAGACCGACAAAAAGGCTTTCTGCAGGGTTTTCAAAGCCGATGGTCCTTTTGGCAAGCTCTTTATAAGGTAATTCCCTCGTTGTTTTGCGAATGATTATAAGGCCCCCGGCATACTTGCCTTTCCGGAAAATGGGAAATTTCTTCAGCTTCTTGAGTTCATCGTACCTTACATGCCGCTGTACCAGGAAATACCTGTTACCTTCGGCCCTGGCAGCCAGTAGATCCGATTTATAATCCCCTGCATCTTTATCTTTGAAAAGGCCCGCCAGCATCATCGACAATGAGTCGATCTTTGCATTAAAGACTTCAGGCAGGACTACTTCAGGCGACATATCCATCCGGATCTCAAAATCGGGAATGGAAGAGGCCAGCAAGCTGCCATCCCTGGCAAGGATATTTCCCCTTAAGGCTTCAATTGGGAAATACTTGATCTCCTGGGCCCTGGCCTTTTGCTCCATTTCATCTTTCAGGGTGATCTGCAGGTATGCGGCCCGGTAGATGATTAAAATGGCAAAGATCAATACCATGAAATAAACCAGGTAGACACGCCAGAGGATATCTCTCTTGGGATCTTTCATGGATTGCCGGTTTTAACTTTATTACTGACGATGATCTTCTTAGGTGGCTCAAGTGATTCCCCGATCCCGGTTTCTTTCAGTTTCAGGACGATCTCCGATGGTTTGCTTTCATACATCAGCTTGCTCCTGGAAGTGATGTATTCATACCTGAGTTCCCTGAGCTGTTCTTCCAGGTCATCGATCTGTCGCTTGGTGCGTTCTACGTGAAATATATTCGTGATATACAGGACCCCCAGGACCATAAGGAAAATGATGAAAGGCATTGACCTCAGGAACCTTTCTTTTGTAAGAAAAGAGCCGTCAAGCACATCATGCACCGACTTTCCCACATTTTTCCTCGTAATGGGGTTTTTAGCCGGCAGCTTGAAAAAGGCGCCTGATTTTATTTCTTCATTTTCTGACATCACTATTTTTTTCTGCAATTCTGAGTTTAGCGCTTCTTGATCGTGGGTTCGCCAGCTGTTCCGCTTCAGGAGGGATGATGGCTTTCCGGTTGACCGGGCTTAGAGGTGAAATCTGGCGGCCGAAAAAGTCTTTTACCGGGATCCCTTCGAAATTCCCTGTTTTGATAAAGTTCTTTACAAGCCTGTCCTCCAGGCTGTGGTATGCGATAACGACCAGTCTTCCCCCTGGTTTTAAC
>CAYJNJ010000071.1:0-25413 GCA_964371595.1 uncultured Bacteroidales bacterium
GGTAGCAGTGATTAATTTTAATGTTTCTTTACCTTCATTATCAGGGGCATACATTAAAACCATCTCATGAGTTAGCTCAGTTTCAAATTCCTTAGGAATATTCTCCTTATTATTCATGGTACTTTATATTTAGGTTTTCAACGATGATCAAGTTCTGCCAATCTCGCTGCAACTGGTAATATCTTTCTATAATTTCTTCTCAATAAATTATTCTTCTCCTCAGCAATGGAGTTTTCAATATATTCTTCAAGTAGTTTAAGTATAATGTGCTTATCTTTCAAATCTCTCAAATAATAGCCCATTTTCCAAAAATCTTCGAGTTTGAATGAACTATAATCCAAAACACTATTGGCACTTAATCTTGCTTTAGCAAGGAGGCCCATTGTAATATTTGGATCATGAAGTAAATTTCTTAAATGGTTGATTTTAAGTAGCATTTCCCATTTAATAACCTCCCCAAATATGCAAATGTTACCTTTTTGCCCTTCATACTGGTATTTTGCCTTTTTCAGCACAGTTTCAACAAGATCCGCAAAACGTACTACGGGAAATTTCGGATCAACAATTACTAAACCTGCAGAAATGCTAAGCTGAGGAAATTTTGTACAGAATGCAGAATGAAGTTCAATCGCAAAATCCAACATAGTATTCCATTTGCCAACGAAGAAACTATCGTCACCCCCAGCGGTAACAGAATATATCTTATCCTTATATTTAGCTACATTGATGATTTGATTATCCCTGCATTTTACCTGGTATTTAAATTTAGGATCATTAATAATCTTTTCAATTTGATTGTTAAAAAAGTCCTTCAGTTGGTAATCCGTTTCCATTAATTCCTCTTCCGTATTCAGTGAGCTAAGATAGTTTCCCAATCCATCCACATCAAGCGCAAGTATCCCTAATTTATTCAAACCTTCTTTTCCTCCTTTAGTTGCAATTAAGTAGCAATCTTGCCTATTAATTGAATCACTTTCGCTAAGTTCCTCAAATTGCTTTGTTTGCCCTTGACCATTGAGAGGGAATAAACTTTCCAGAAAATCAGTTAATGGTATTCCCGATTCATCAGAAAATGAAATTTTATATCCAGCCAAATTAACAGATTGATTATTAATTTCTAATAATACCTTTTCTCGATTACCTTCTTCTATTCTGAAGTATCTGGATTTCCTGATCTGTTCTGTGAATATCTCCCATTTCTCACTTACTTTTATTATGTTAATTTTAGAGAATGGCTCAAAATAATCGGGTATATCTTGATATAACTTGTGCTTTGCCGATTTGCCCAGCGAATTAAGGTTGTGCATATCATCTTTAAAATCTACCGATTTATTGATCATTGCCATACAAATATTCAGCCCGGTATATTGCAAGGATTCAGTAAATACCGCTTGAGCCTTATTGATTTTAACGGCATAATCGGACACCGCTGGCAATTTCAATATAAAATTACCTCCAGAAGTTGAGATTTTGCATTCTTTTATTTCGAGGACATTCCGAATATTAAAATCATCCAGTAAATACTGGATTGCAACTTCAATAAGCAGTTTAATAAAAAATGACCGGCCTTTCAATTCCTTAGCAGCATGCTTGCTTTTCACATTAAATATAAAACCCTGAATGCCTGATACATCACCTTTAACATAAATGAATTGCGGATCTGTTTTCATTGAATCTGTATCATGAGTTATAGAATAATCTAATATGGTATAAGTTGAAAAAGTATGTCAGTAATTGGCAATAAATACTGAGGACATGGTTAAAGCCTTAAAGATATATAAAAATGATTTAGAAATATCTATTACTCAAATTAATTCATTAAAGTACAAATTTTAACATAATGCATCCTCGGCTTGAACCAGTTGCTTACTGATTATGAGTCAATTACCACAACTTTCAGATAGCTATCTGGAGAGCTTTAAGCATAAAAAATGATACAGGGGCACACGCCAGGATCAACGGGAATTATTGCGTCCTGCTTTTTCTGACCATTCCGCCATAGTCATTCTTGCTGATAACGCCCTTGTTATAATATATTTTAATCTCCCCATCCCGGAACGACCTTACCCATTCCCCATCCCGGACCCCATTAACATAATATCCTGACAAATAAATCCTTCCGTCAGAATTCCAATACGTCCATTTCCCGGATTGCTGACCATTCACATATTTGCCACGATAATTCAGGCTCCCATCCTTATAAAACTGCTTATCGGAAATTATAAGGCCATTTTCAAACACCTCTACACTTCCAAGTTGCCCGTTTTTATGCCAGTAATTCCATACGCTGTCTTTCCTGTTATTTGAGAATATCCCCTGTGATTTCTTCTCCCCGGTTTCAAACCAGAATTCCCACTTGCCTTCATATTTACCGGCCAAATAAATTCCATCCGATTTTTTCAGGCCATTTTCGTACCAATAACTCCATTTGCCCTCCATTTTATCATTGAAATAATCCCCCTCCATCTGCTTTTGGCTATTTTCATAATAATAAACAAAATGGCCGTGCTTACTGGTCAGTTTCTTTGATTTAAAAGTGCCTGTCATCTGGATCTTGTCACTTTTAAAATAATCCATTACAGTCCAGACGTCATTAACTAAAAAAGCTTTGCGATAATACTCAGCCTGGTCCTTATTTAAGATTTCATTCCATTTATCATCATAATAGAAAGTTAAAGTATCCTGGGCTACAAGGATATATGATGATAAAGATAAAAGACAACAAACTATGATCCTGTTCATATGAATACTATTTTAAAAAATAAAAAGCATAAGGGAATCCTTTCAGGATTTCATTTTTCTGTTCGCACATCTCCATATAATCGCTCGCTTTAATGTAATTTGACTTTGATCTTAAGATATATTCTATTTGAATGGAGTTGCTGCCCAGTTGTTCAATTTTTTCCTGATAGGTAAAGGCTTTATTGTCATAGAGATCATATTCATCGTCCACAAGTATCTCTTTGGGGAAATGGAAAATCACCTTGTAATTCAGGTTCATAGGATAGGCCACCTGGTAATCTGACTTTCTTTCTTCGCATGCTGAGGTTTTTAAATCCTGGTATAGCATCACGGGCTCAAACCTGAAGATCCAATAGCCCCTGGTTGCATCATTTGTGCCCTTATCTCCGTCTTGCCAGAAACCATCAACAGTGTACCTGTATTTTACCGAGAATACATTATTTTCATTGTCATCAGTTATAGACGGTTCTTCAGTTTCGTTCACAACCGGGTAAACCAGTTTCAGGTCTTCTTCAAATAGTTTTTTAATATTGTCAATGGTGTAATATTCTAAGGCGGCCCTTCTCATATCGGCCTCCAAACCATACCTGACAGAGGTCATTACTAATTCTGCCGGTTCGGAAAAAGAGTTGATGGTAAATTCATCGACAATCTCTAAACGTGATTCAGTTTTTCTGGGAGACATATTTTGAAGTGTATCTGCCGGGATACCGATAACCAGGGCTTTGCCAAAATTTATATTGTTTTGATCTTTAAAATCCCCTCCCTGTAATGTCATTGTCGGGTCAACCCAGTATGAATTACTATCGTATTCGAAGGTAACAATGCAGTGATTGAAAACCTGGTTAGATGGAAATTGCCTGTCAAGCTCATGTTGCAGATTAGTATTGATCAACGCCGGATAGGCTTTCTCAATTCCTATTTTTTTCAGGAGTGAAACCAATAATAAAGACTTATCCTTGCAATCGCCAAAGCGTTGTTTCACAACTTGTTCGGGCGGAAACGGCTTTATACTGCCTATCCCTGACTCGATCCCCATGTAGCGGATTTCGTCCTGAACATAATTGATGATTTTATTGATCTGATCGTCTGTTGTTTCATTTCCGGTGAAAATCTCTTCAAACACCGCATCAAGTCCGGGTACTTTATCAAGGGCAAAAACATTTTGCGCCCATGTATTCACGTCTTTCCATGATTTAAAACTACTTATAGTAAAATAGTTATACGGCATAGTCCATGCAGGTATATTATCCTCAAAACTCACTGCTTTTATATTCTCCCTTTGTATTTCAATTTGACGGGATCCATCAATTTCTTTGACTGAGAGAAGGCTGTCGCATCCTTCACATTCATAAATATAATCCCTTTCTGATGAATATATGACCCGGACTGATAGCATGTCAACCGGATTCACATCGTCCAGTGGAAGAAGAAGATATTTTTCATTATTAAAAATGGGATTTTCACCGACCAGGGTATAGGCAAAATCAACAAGATCATCTTTCCTGATATCATCTAATATATCGTATGCATTCACTTCCCCGGTATATATCCCCATTTGAAGATTGTTTTCATTATTCATGATCTCAAAACTCAGCGAAGCCGTACGATCAATTTTCTCATCCTTTCTCCGGATAAACAGGTGATGGATCTTCAATTGCTGGTATGAAGTGTCGTAGGTGATGGAAAGCTGGGAAGCTGCGGTAATCCCGCTGTAGGATACGATATTGGTCACTTCATGGATATAGATTGAATTCACCTCCAGATTCACCTGGTAATCCGCCAGTTTTAAATAACTGCCGGATAATACATCATATTTTGAAGTAGTGGATTTATCAGGGATGTCAACAGGTTTAACCCAACCGGGAATTTCTTCAAAATAAATCTTCTGCGCCGTCATTGTTTGCGAAACCAATAATACCGCCAGGATGGCCAATTTGATTGTATATTTCATCTGAAGTTGTTGAATGAAATTATGATAATCTGAAATCAACATGCCTGTTTTCAAAGCAAACACAAGGATAAGGAAATTTTAGATAGCTGCTGACCGTCATGAAAGGGTCGGGAGAAGAATTTTTCTATCTTAGTAAAAAAAAGTGACCATGGAATGGATCGAACAAATGGATGGCAATGTACTCGTCTGTGATGCAGAAGGGACGATCATTTACATGAATGAAACGGCGATCAGGAATTACGAAAAAGATGGAGGCGAAGCGCTGATCGGTAAAAATCTGATGGACTGCCACAACGAGGACTCCCGGCGAAAAATCCGGGAGATCATGACGACTCACCAGAAGAATGTATACACAATTGAGAAACGGGGTCGTAAAAAGATCATCTACCAGACACCATGGCTGGACGGAGAGATTTTTAAAGGCATCGTAGAATTATCGCTGGATATTCCATTCGAAATGCCGCATTATAAAAGAGATTAACATTAGTTATACAGAAGACGCAAGGATGATTGCCATCCAGTTTATCCTGGGCTATTTGAGGCGACTTTAGGATGAATTGAATAAAACATAGGTAGCCCGTGTTCTATTTCCTGATAATTCCTTATTTTTGCGCCACTTTGCAAATCGACAATCGACAATCGACAATCGACAATCGACAATCGACAATCGACATTTACGCAGTCCGGGCCTATAGCTCAGCCGGTTAGAGCAACTGACTCATAATCAGTAGGTCCCTGGTTCGAGCCCAGGTGGGCCCACAAAAAATCCCGCTTTGCGGGATTTTTTCATTACACGAATGTCAATTCGGCATTTTCATTTTTAGCGTAATGGCCGAATTCTTTCATTAAATTTGTCCTAACTAAATAATTAACCATATGAAAAAAAGGATTTTTCTCTGCATTGCCTGGATTTTTACGGTTTCTTTATTATTTTCCCAGGACTACCTGGCTTGTGCCAGGTCCGACAAAGAATGGGGTTATATCAACCATGAAGGGAAATATGTCATAAACCCACAATTCGAACACGCCAAAGATTTTAGTGAGGGATTGGCAGCAGTCAGTATAGCGGGTGTATGGGGGTTTGTCGACAAAACGGGTAAATATATGGTGAATCCCCAATTTGTTGACGCTGAAAGTTTTCATGAGGGATTGGCTGCAGTAAAAAGCGGTAGAGAATGGGGATATATTGATAAATCAGGTTCTTATGTCATTAACCCGCAATTTGAATATGTCAGTGATTTTTCCAATGGCATTGCCCGTGTCAGAAAGGGGGGCCTCTGGGGAATTATAGATAAAGAGGGCAGTTATACAGTTAATCCGCAATTTGAAAAAATCGGCGATTTTAAAGAAGGGCATGCTCCGTTCCTGAAGGAAAGATTATGGGGTTATATTGACACAAAGGGAACCTACATCGTTAACCCGCAATTCGAGATTGCAGAATCATTTTCCGAAGGGCTTGCCCGGGTCAGAAAAGGTGATCAGTGGGGCTTTATCGATAAAAGCGGGAACTATGCTATTAATCCCCAGTTTGACAATGCACGTGACTTCACCGGAAATCTTGCCGCTGTTAAGAAAGGAAGGGATTGGGGATTTATTGGAAAAGACGGAAAATATATCATCAACCCGCAATTTTATAATGTCAGGGATTTTAATGGGGAGATCGCTGCAGTGCGTTTAGGAGATTACTGGGGATTTGTGGACCGGGCCGGTAAATTCACGATCAACCCACAGTTCATCAATGTGCAGGAATTCACAGAAGGGTTTGCAGCCGTGCAGAAAGCCGATGAATGGGGATTCATTGATAATGAGGGAAAATTTGCCATTAATCCGCAATTTGAAAAAGCCGGACCTTTTTTATCCGGGATGGCATGGGTTCAAAAAGACGGTGAAATAGGATGGATCGACAAATCGGGAAATTATGTCATTAATCCGCAGTTCCCCAACGCAAAGGATTTTGTGAAAGTGAAATAGAAAAAGTAATCATCCCGGAAAAAAATACACACCGGCTAAAGCTTAATGAGAATTTCTAGGGTTACGTGTAGGATACTTTTTATCTTTCAACAATTCGTACTTTAGTCTTATTTCCTGTTCTTTGCTTTTATCTGTAATGAAGACAACCGTTCTGCCATCGTTGAGTGCAACAGCATGTTTATTATCTATGGAGCCAAATGCCAATCTTTCATCTGAGATAGTACTTCTATTAGTCGTCAAGTTCTGCCTGCTGTCAATCATGTCATCTTTCATAATACGGAATGTTTATTTTATTTGAATTTTAATTAAGTAACCCGCTCTAAAAATTTTTGTGAATAAATATTCACCTTGTAAAAATACGTCAGCAGGAACTGTCAGGTGTTACACAATAATTATGAATTGTTACATAATTACCACTTTACATTCGCCTAAAAAAAATACACCCCGGCAAAAGATGACCTTTCTGCCAGGGTGATTCAGTTAAAATCTTATTGTCAGATCATTCTAGTGTGATGACCCCCATCTGCGTAATCTGCCCTGCGACAACCACCACACCTGTGATAGTTGAGTCGGAGAATCCCGCATTGGCGAATATCGTGACATCGTATGTGCCGGGGAAGGCAGTACCGATCAGAAATTCACCGCTTAGCTGGTCGATGATGCTGCCGGTAGTATCCGTCAAATTGACGGCTTCAACATAATAAGCAGCTACTCCAGGTACTACTAGGCCGGCTATACCGCCAACGGCCGTCTCCAGGTAACCTCTTACGACCGGCTTCAGCATGTATTTGCCGTTGCCTGTTACATGCACCGATACGCTTACATCAAAGTCAATCACCAGCCGGTACATTCCACCCGGAGCAAGAGGCTGGGGATCCATTTTGATCTTATAACCTGACGTCTGTCCGGAAGGGGTTGTGAGCGGGAAGGAAATGCCATCAACCACCACCGTGTTATTGGTGCTAAGAACCAGGCGTAATTCAGACATCACCCCCGGTGCAATAGCCGTGTCGCCAATAAGGAGCATCGAATTGCCATTGGTGAATTCCTGCAGGTTGTATACGCCCGGGTTTTCTACTGCAAATTCTACCCAGGCACTGTCGATCCTGGCTTCCATATAGAGTATTTCAACATTCACGGCATCGAATGCAGAAGGCGCATCTACTAATTTAACGGAAAATACCGGGTTGGTTTTCGGATCATTGCCCCCGTTATTTGAATCGTCTTTGGCACATGCGAATAGAGAGGCCAACATGGTGAAGATAATTAGCTTGCTTACTGTTTTCATCTTTTTAAATTATGAGTTTAACAATGCAATTGTTTATTATGAAATTGTTCAATTGTATATCTTAGAAAAAGATGATCAAACCGGGTTCCGGAATTTGTAATTCTATCCTGAATGGTGATTAAGAAAATATCAGAAGCGTAATATTCAGTGATTTAAACTCTTAAATCTGGTAGAAAATTTCTGTTTTACGCTGAAAAGGATGCAAGGGCCTATTCTCGTTTTGATGAATTTAAGCAGGGAATTCTCATTTTGAGAAGCGCGAACCAGCCGACACCCGGAAATTCAGTGAGATACCTGGAATTTGAAATTATAGATGCTTCCCTTGTTGGAAAGAAGCCTGCCAAAGTGTAATCCGGGTTGGAAACCGTTCACCGGCAGTATTAGGTTATTTTCCTGCAGGTGCACTATAGATTCATGAACCTGCATCCCAAGGCTGTTGTAAATAAGCAGGGTATAATTTCCCGGATTTTCCGCACTGGTTACAACTGTCAGCCATCCGGAAACCGGATTAGGAAAAACATCTATATCCCCGCTTCCACGCTTCCCTGCTTCCCCACTTCCCTGCTTCCCCGCTTCTTCAACTCCCAGTCCGCTATGGTGGTAAATCACCGTCACACTGGCTTCCACCGGTTCCGGGAATGTGGTTTTATCATAAACGGTATAAGTAATTGAGGAATATCCCAGCGGCAAAATGGGTTGGGGAAGATCAAAGCGGCGCTGATGGGTCACATGTGAAGCAAAGGTAAAGTCCTCTCCCCACGGCGGGATCGTATCGGCAATGTTGGTGGAATCATCTCCTGGCCAGCACCGGATCCCAAAACAATAATAATCCGTCGTGCTGTCAGCAATACTATTGATCGTTTTCCTGAGGAATACCGCAAGTTTCTTATCGGTATTATTCTTCATGGTGAAGTATTGCGTGATGTCATGAATATCAGCCTCGCTGCTGAAAACGGTTATCGTAGAATCATTTACGACTGCATTCCCGTTAAAACGGTCTAAAAGCAATAGCTGCTGGGAATTCACCAGGAGAGAAGAAAGTAGTAATGCTCCGGTCAGCAGGAATGATCTCATGAGAATAATATTACTTTGGATGCAAATATATACAATATTATATATTTAAGCAGCCAAATAACTGAAGATGAGTGCAATTTTATTGCCTACCCCTATGTGAACCAGCTATTTACTCCTTTACAAACTGCCGGCTCCCAATCGCATCGCCATTCTGAACACGAATGAAATAGATACCGTCAGGCTGAGTTGAAAGGTCGTATTCGTGGATCCCGTTCCGGGAAAATTCCCGGCTCAAGATTTTCTCGCCAAGGATGTTGAAGATTTCCATCCGGCCCTGTGAATCAGGATTTCCAATATCCAATTTCAAATTTCCGGTAGTCGGGTTGGGATAAATTGTAAATGCTGCCTTGCCTTGATCCGGCTGGTCTCCAATTGCAGAGGGGGCTACAAAGCCCGTAATCCTGATCACCTTATCGCCTCCCCCGAAAGTCGAGAACAGGAAATCGCCGGTTACAGGGTCGATCAGGGCACCTTCAGCTCCGCTGAGGCCGGTTACCATTACTCGTGCGCTGGTAGTCACCGGTAAGCCTTCAGCACCCACATCAAACGTAACCACATTGCCATCGCCATAAGACGATATAACCATGGACAAATTAGGGAAAGCGAGCGATCCGGCCGGGATATAAGCTATACCTTCCGGTCCGTTGGCAATCCCAATGACGGAGACCTCTTCGGTTTTGTTTGAAAAAATATAGAGGCCTGAACCATCGATAGTATAGGGGACATTATAAATAACTGCGGCGTTATAAGAGGCAATGATCATATTACCGGCACCCGGGTAACCTGAAGGAACGAGGGCAATGCTGCCTACGGAAGAGCTGATACCGAAATCGGTCAACAAGGTAGTAACATAGGTATTATCCGGTAGGATCTGTCCCAGGTGGTTCATGCTGTACCTGGTGAAAAGCAGCGTGCCGTTAGGGGCGAAGAAAAGTCCGCCATCATTGTCGGGGGCATCGGCATAAAAGATGGCCGATCCGTCGAATCCGGTAATATGATGGGTGACTGCATCACGGGTAAGCCCTACGGTATAAATTTTTCCCGGGCTGTCATTAGCATACCCGCAAATATAAAGTGTATTCGGCTGCTCCGGCCGGATCGTGAGGCCGCCGTATCGCGAAGGCAGCTGGTCGACACTTCCGAGGTCAGTTAAGGTATAACCGGCGGTTACAAATTCCTCGGTCAGGTTTTGGGAATAAGCGGACAGGCCGGCTAATACTAATAATGACAACAGGTACTTTCCCATTGCATTTATAGATTTTCTAACAGGTTGCAAGGTATCGGTTTTCATAATTTTAAAATTTTGTTAAAATTATAATATTCTCTGGCAAAAGTCAACCAGAAAACCCGCTGGCCAATAGAATTACACCGCGTAATGATCTTACTTCTTATCAATATTAACCATCGGGATGAGGTTCTGCCCATACGGCACCCAGAATGTGGCACTCGGGCTATCCGCGGCCTTTTCCATCACTGAGGTAAACCTCCATTGCAGGTAGGGTGTCGTCAGGCTTTCTGCAATGATCTTCTGCGCATCGGCAATACCTCTCGCCTCAATCCTCTTTCGTTCCGACTCCTGGGTTTCTTTCAGCAGGGTAAATTCCATTTGTTCGGATGCCTGCTTTTCTTTGATTTTCCTTTCGATTGCCGACTTGACCTCTTCGGGAAGCTGCAGGTCCCGCAGAAGCACCGACTCCCTGCCATCCCTGTTATCAAGCATGATATTCCTGGAAATGAACTGTTTTTCAAGCCTTGAAGAAATATCCGAAGCAATGGTTGTCCGGCTCTTGCTGTAAAGGTCCTCGCTTTTATAATTGGCAATAACATCCCGTGTGGCGCTTCTCAGGTTAGGCAGCACGATCTTTTCCACCCAGTTTGTGCCGTATTCCTTATACATGCCGGGTGCGCCTTCCGGCATCAAGCTGAAAAGGAGCGAAATATCCACAGTAGCCGTAAGACCTTCTGATGTAGGGGTTTCCATATGTTCTTTGACTTCGATGACCCGGGTGTCCATGGTAATCCTGTTGGCCAGCGGGTTCGTCAGCCTGGGACCCGGTAAAAGCGGGCGTTTACTTACACTGCCCATGAAGTCGACAACTTTGATATGTCCCGCCGGTACAATTGAGCATGACCTGAATAAAAAGATTATTGCAGTGATGCCCAAAATTGTCCATATGATCATTTTTCTGGTGATGACGGGAAAAATCCGCCCTTGCTGTGTTTCCATTTTTTTATTGATTAGATTAATAATACAAGAAAACCTAAAGATAGAGAATAATAATTACACGATTCTGCATTCGGCATTTTCAATTTTCGTTCAATTGAAACTGTTCAATATCAAATTTTCAATCAAAAAATTGATCGAAAATGCCGAATGCAGAATGCCGAATCGTGTAATTATTTACGCCTCCTGAAGTACTGATAATCCAGGTAATAAAGGATTTTCAGGGAGATAAGGTTTGAGGCCGGCGCTTCCAGGGTATTCGCAAATTCCCTGAAGTACCCGTCGGATGGCAATCCGCCGCTGGTGTAGATGGCATTTTTCCATGCCAGCGACAGCTCGCTGCCAGGTGCGAAAAGCCAGGTAAGATACATATCGATATTGAAAGCGTTGTAAATAAAATCGTCGTTCCCGGTATAGCTGCACGGCGTGAGGCTGCCGTCTTTTTCCAGGTCATAGTACTGGTCATAATCCGCTTTAAAGTAGTAATACCGCACACGTCCGCTGAAGCTGAATTTCGGATTGATGGAGTAATTGACAGTTAGTGTGGTTGTTATATTCTCAATGTCCCGTTCACCAAAAATAATGGCCAGGCCATCATCTTCCACAAGGCTGTCGGTTACATAGCCTATGTCGTTAATATTCCTGTTGTAAGTGGCAGAAAGTGTCATAAAGAGGTGCCTGTTTACCTTGTACCGCGGTCCAAGGCGAAAATAATACCCGTACTGCTCATAGTCGCCGGTCCAGTAAAATCCAGGCATCACATCAATCATGAAAGTCTTGTTATAATCAGGTGAATAAAAAAAGCTGAAGGAATAAGACGGAGGATACTTCACATACCATCCCTCATTCCTGGGCTCGAAATAATCTTTCTGCCAGACGGGGATCAGGCTAACTTCCGTGCCGACCGTTAGCCTGTTTTTGAACTGCGTCCGGTTCTCAAAAGATATTTCAAATCCTGTAAAATCACGAGGTGAATATAGCTGTTTATACTCTACCGAAATGGCATTATGCATATCCAGGATCCGCCAGAAAGGCTTGTAAATATTATAGCTGAAATAGCCCCCGTTTTCAAGCTCGTTGTTATTCTCAAGATAACCCAGGTCATTGGGATCATAGGTATCAGAGATCAGCTCCGAATAAATGCCGTAATTTGCATTCCCGCTGATCTTCTCAACATAAGCTTCATAGGTAAATCCAAATTCTGCGGGTTTTTCCGGAAAATATTTCTGTGAAATATTGACTTTCCCGTAGGCTGAAATAAGGTTCCTGCGGTCGCGAAAATTCATCTCCGTGCCGGTCACATTTGCGGAATACACGCCGGTTCCCCTGTATACATTGGTGTTATACAGACTGATATAAGATTTATTCGGCAGCGACTGGTCGGCGACAATCATGCTGTAATTGGTAAACGGCTGGGTCTGTATTTCAGGCGTACCGCCGCTGGAATCCCTCACAGTTGCATACGAAGGGGCAGTCATCGCATTAAAAACGCCAATACCTGTACCATTGGAAGTGCGGCCCGACAGCTTTGTCGCATTGATAAGCTGTGTCTGCTCAGGGTTTTCGATAATATCTTCGGAAGGATAATTTGCTTCTATGGAATCATATCCCATTGGCCGCGACCCGACCCTGCGGGAATAGAAAACATCTCCCCTGCTGAACAATTCGACCCCTTCGGTAAAGAACTGCCGTTTTTCGCTGTAGTAGGTTTCAAAGGGCCCCAGGTTCACCACCTGGTCGTCGGAAGGCACCTGGCTGAAATCGGGGATGAGCGTCATATCCAGCGTAAAGCTCTCGCTGATCCCGTATTTCAGGTCCATGCCCCCGCTGAATTTGGGATCCCAGGTGTTTTCCTGCGCTTCTTTTTGCACTGAAGTGGAAAGGTAAGGTTCAAAGGAGAGCCGCAAAGGTGGCCTGATACAGTCTATTTCCGACAGCACCCCTGCCTGGTTGGTGATACCTTCAATTTCTTTATCTACGAAATTCCAGGTTGACACTTCCCGGATACGCCTGACCTCCCTGGCAAAATTCAGTCCCCAGAGCTGCTTGTCTATCTTCGGGAAGCGCAGGGCCGAGTAAGGGATCTCAATTTCAGCAATCCAGCCTTCATCCGTGATGCTCACCTCGCTTTTCCAGACAGCATCCCATGAAATATCTTCCCCGTCGGTAAAATTTTTAATATCAGTCTGGACACCTGAGGCATACAGGAAAAAATCAACGCTGTTAAGCCCGTCGTTGTAAGGGGAGAAACTCACAAGGAACATATCCGCATTAAGCTCGTCCGAATCCCGGGGTCCTAATTCGCGCATGATCCTGCCGGGCTCATCATCAAACATAATCGCACCGACATAAATGGCATTATCATCATAAGCCACCATCACCAGGGATTGGAAGGTTGGCGGAGCATTATTATAAGGTTCATACTGAATAAAATCCTTTCCCTCATCAGCCGTTTTCCAGCATTCTTCCGAAAGGATCCCGTCGATTTTAGGCCTGGTGCTGACCCTGTAGGCCTTCAGCTCTTTTTTAAGGACAGGCTGAGAATATCCTTCCTGAGCAAAAAGAATAGAAAGAAGCAGGCTGAACAGGATGAATCTCATATGTTAATAATCGCTGGCGGCAAATTTACAATATTGTGCATTTGGAATACAATTATGCAGATTTGCAATACAAATGCATAATTACATATTTTAATTACGATCAGAGCCTTATTATGGCCACCAAAGCACTAAAACACTAAATTGCACTAAAGTTATTGACTTAATAATCTGTTTTTTGTGACATTTTGTGGTTTGGTGTTTTTGTGGCATATTTAAAAAAATTAACTTTTCGGAAAAGTATATACTTTAGATGAACCATAAAGAACGTCTGTGAACAAAAACACACCAAAAAAAGTGCTTTACGACATCCTGAAGATCCATCATAATCTCCGAAGGTCACCTGAAGCTTACAATATCTTGCTGGTCAACATCCTTATCCTTGCAATGGTAATTTTCATGGAGCCAAACAAATACATAGTTATTGCCGCTTATTTTTTCGAGACACTGGTAATCGGAATAAACAATGTGATCAAAATGCTGATCATCACCTTTTTCAGCCCTGCAAGAAATGAGAAACCCGACCTTATTCCTGATAAACGCAAGTCAAAAGGATTTTCCTCACCTCTGCAATTGAATTTATTCCTGATCTTATTCTTCATCTTGCATTTCAGCATCTTTTATTTTGTGCAACTTGGACTTATGATAGGTGCCGGTGGAGGTCTGACAGACAGCTTTCCCGGGGACAACTCATTTCTTCCAAATCCCTTCGCTTTTTTCAGGGAAACGCTGTGGGAACAAGGGATCATTACGATAGTTGCTATCATCCTTGTGCAGCTCTTTTCACTTATTTACAGCTTTATCCTGAAGGGAGAATATAACGTGACGAATTGCATTTATCAAGCCATACAGCCTTATGGCCGCATCATTTTACAGCAGATAGTCGTGCTCATCGGGGGCTTTTTCATCATCATAATGCAAGACCCGGTAATTTTCTCATGCATACTTATCATTATCAAGACCTTTGTTGACGTCTATTCACAAAGAAGGCACGAAACAAAAATGCTGAAAAGGTTGGCGGAAAATTGACAAGCGCGCAATTAAGAAACAACAATAAACATTGGGATCTGTACAAAAATCCTTTCTATTGCTAATAAGTTAACAAATTATGATATAATTTTATTAGGATAATATAATTCGATTTTAAATGAATCTCTTGAAAAGCAGGTGGATTATTATTGTTTTATTAACGATCCTGACAGGTTCTGTCATTCAAGCCCAGACCGAAGCCTGGCAAAGGATAAATCCCATCCCCGTAGAAAGTTCATTAATGGACATCAGCATTTTGCCAAATAACCGTATCGTTGCCGTCGGTTCTGGAGCAACAGTTATTTATTCTGATAATTTCGGTGACGACTGGGAGATCATTTATGTTCCTGACAGCATTTCCAGAAACGTGGACTTCAAAAAGGTGGATTTTGTGGATAATTTGCACGGTATGGCGGTCGGCTCCTATAATTCGATCATCAAAACTAATGATGGCGGAGAAACATGGACGGACATTTCCACCGGCGGTAACCAACCCTATTATTCATATTCAGATGTTTGCTATAGTGATGCTTCGAATTGCTTTGTAACCGGCGGTCACCTGGAGCCAGTCTTATTGCATTCTTCTGATGGCGGTTTATCTTGGGATACTGCTTTCCAGACCGGTGAACCGTCGTTCACCAGGGTGCAGTTCGTTGATGAAAATACGGGTTTTTTGAGCGGAGGCGATAGTAATTACTTTTATAAAAGCATGGATGCAGGTGAAAATTGGGAAAAGATCAAAGTTAATCTTGTAATAGAAGGTCTGAATGTTGGTTTCCTTTATTTTATTGATTCACAAACAGGCTTTTATGGCGCTACTTTTGGCGATATGTCAAACTGGGATCAAACCATTTTAAAGACAATTGATGGGGGCAAATCCTGGTACCAGGTTTTTACAGATGGTTTTGCCGGCGCAAGTGAATTTTTCTTCCTGGATCACAACACCGGGTATGCCATTTCACCCATTATTTGGTACCAGAATGATGTGTTAAAAACAACTGACGGAGGGGAAACCTGGACGATAATCGATGATCACATAGGCTCATGGTATTTTGAAGGAATATGCATGAATAATGATGGAAATGGAATTATCGTCGGCTATGCAGGCCAGATATACCGGAGCGATGACTTCGGGGACACCTGGGAGGCGGCTTTTAGCAATGAGTTTCTGAAGTACACTATTGACAGGGCATTCATCACCGGTGACAGTTCAATTCTGGTTAATGCAATTGTTGGAGGAGGCGGGGTCTCTAGTTACGGAGTAATTGAATCCACAGACCGCGGGGCAACATGGAATGAATCTTCCTCCTTTCCTGACGGTGTGGCCACTTATTATAATATCGATGATGCCATTGTTTTTTACGGCGGTACACCGGGTGGAATATATAAATCCGAAGATGACGGTATATCATGGATTTTCCATGAACTCGACGATCCTGAATTTCAGCCCATATCTATAGATTTCATTGATGAGCAGACCGGCTTTGTTGGGGGCAGAAATGAAGATTACTGGATGGAATTGTATAAAACCACGGACCAGGGTGAAACCTGGACCCGGATCAATTCCGATATCTTTAACCATGTCGATCCGTTTTACCAGCTTGAATTCATCGATGATTCGGTTGGATTTATTGTCGGAGATATTGAGTATTTTGATACTTTATGCAATTACCTTGTGACATTTGACCAGGGAAATACCTGGGAAGTTGATACACTTCCTTATAAACATGATTTTAACGGAATACTTTTCATAGATGATCAAACCGGCTTTCTTTATGGTTGGAAAAAAGTCTGCAAGACCATAAACAGCGGAATGGATTGGTTCAAGGTGACCGTCAACACTGAAGAATATTTTAACGCTGTAAGCATGAGCTTTCCTTCACCAGAAACAGGCTATCTGATCAATGGATCAGGGAGCTTTTATGAGACTATTTTTAAAACGACTGACGGAGGCGTTACCTGGAACAGTCTGGAATCACCGACTTCTTCAAATATCAATTCAATTAATTTTTTTGATGACGTAGAAGGTTTGATTGTCGGGGACAACTCAATCATTTTCAAAACCGTAACCGGAGGCCTCGTAGATATTCCTGAAATTCAAATTCATCCGGTCTGGAAATCTACATGGCATTGTTATCCAAATCCTTTCTCAAACCAGCTTATTATAAGTTCCTTAGATAAAGTTAGCGGAGGAATTCAGATCAGGGTCTTTGACTTTACAGGCAGGGCGGTCAGGCATTTTACTTGTACTTCAGCTTATCCTGGTGAATCTTTCTTTACCTGGGACGGTAAAGATGATCGTGGAAATGAAGTATCCGCAGGGATTTATACAGTCTGTGTTGATTTCAACTCTTCCCGGGAAGCGTTGAAAATCATTAAGTTTTGAAAGACTTATTAAAATTTCAATTACAGACCGCAGGTTTAAATTAAACGATTGTTAACTATCAGTCGTTTAATCAATATTTTAGGTTCATCCAACTATAAACCTATATCCGATCCGCGACTCAGTGACAATTATTGCCGGGTTATCGGGGTCATCTTCAATTTTCTTCCTGATCTGGGCTATAAAAACACGCAGGTACTGGGACTGCTCAATATACCCCGGGCCCCAGATCTCCTTCAGGATAAACTGATGAGTAAGCACCTTATCATGGTTCCGGGCCAGCAAAGTAAGCAATGAGTACTCCGTTGCCGTCAGCTTGATAATTGAATCGTTTTTTGAAACGGTCCGGCTTACAAGGTCGATAAGCAGGCTCCCGCTTTGAATTATCGCCTTGTTTTCGACTTCCCTCGCCAGCCTGGTGAGGGCATTCCGGATGCGCGCAAGTAATTCCCCTGTCCTGAATGGCTTCACCAGGTAATCATTTGCCCCGCTATCAAGTGCCCTGATAATCTCCTCCTCCGAATCCCTGACCGAAAGAATAATGATCGGCGACAGGTACCATTCCCTCAGCCTCACAAGGATATGCTGGCCATCTTCATCCGGCAGGCCCAGGTCAAGAAGGATCAGGTCCGGGGGATGCATGGCGGCCATTATCAGGCCTTCTTTCCCTGTGGCTGCTTCAATAACATGATAAGTGGCTGATTTTAAGGTTATCTCGAGTAATTTCCGGATCTGCCTTTCATCATCGATAACTAATATCGTAACTTCATTGCTCATGTTCTGGATTCAGATTGGAAATGAAAACAGGGATCCGGATCGTGAAAATGGCGCCGCCTGTTTTTTTATTATCGATGGTGATATCACCGCCATGGGCCTGGATGAACCCGCGGGCAATAGACAGGCCTAATCCCAGTCCCCCGCTTTTTGCTTTCGGCGACCTGTAGAATTTTTCGAATGCCCTGGCCTTATCCTCGTCCTTGAATCCGGGACCATCATCTGAAATAATAATATCAAGTATCCCGTCCAGAAAAATGGCTTTGACCGAAGCCGGGGTCTTATCAGGGGTATGGAAGCTGATATTCTGCAAAATGTTGTAGAGTGCCTGTTCCATAAGTCCGTAATCCAGCCTGACAATCGGCAGGTCGTCAGGGATCTCGAGCTTCACAGGATGCCCTTCCATCTCGGCCGTCAGCCGGTTCATTGCGCCGCGGATCAATTCCCTGATATCACACCAGTCGTACTTGGGCTCAAGGTGCCCCGACTCCAGCCTCGACATGTTCATCAGGTTATCCACCACACGGTTAAGACGGCTTGAGGCGATATATAACTCATTATACAGGACCTGCTTTTCATCTGCCGGGATTTCCTGGTCTTTATCGGCAAGATTTTCTGTAACGCCCATGATTGTAGTCAGTGGCGTCCGTAATTCATGGGAGACTGAACTGAAAACCGCATTATATAATTTTAAAGATTTCAGCCGGTCTTCCCTGGTACGGGCTATCTTTTCAAAGTACCTGATGCGGGAATTCAGGATTCCGCTGATCAATGCAATAATAACATACATTCCCAGCATTAGAATATCTTCAGGCTTTCCGATATGAAAGGTAAAATGGGGAGGGATAAAGAAAAAATCCCAGATCAGGGCGCTGAGAATGGCTGCCAGCAACACCGGGAAGACGCTTAATATTACCGACAGGATTGAAACAGTGAATAAGAGCAATAAGGCAACGGTAAGGTACCCGATATAGGGCGAAATAAGGTAACAAATCCCCGAAACAGATAAGATGGTAACAATGCTTATCATGTATTGCTGCAGCTTGCTTCGGTCAGTGTAGCCAGTGAGCATAAGCTTCTCTTTTATTTCCGGTACCTTTGATGGCAAAGGTAAAGGAAGTATTTATCACATTAGATTATTAGTTGTGAATATTCACCGTTTACTTTCCCTGGCATATTCGATAAGCCGGTGGAGCTCCTTTATACAGGTGTCGTAAGCAAGTGCTTCACCTGAAAGTAACAGCGAAATTTTATCATTCACATCAACCGGATTATTTTTAAGCTGGGCAATAATCCCCTGTCTTGTTTCTTCAAGCCTGTCGATAAGCTCTTCCAACAGTTTTTCCATAACTTTAATGCATTAACGATTTAAGATTCTGATAGGAATTGAACCGGTCAATTTCAAGCGGTATCGGGATGACGATGGTTGTCATGCCATGCCGGTATAATTTTCTTTGAATGGCAAAAATGGTATAGTTATGCAGCAACCTGGATAATGTGGCATTTCCCCCAAAAATCAACTGCCCGCCGATAAATATGGCCCCCGGGAATTTCAGTGCGATCTCAGGTATCATTTTATCCACTTCTTCCACTACATCTGTTCCCATGGCGTATTTGTATTCGGCCGTCAGTCCCATTTGCTCCACCAGGTATTTATATTTTTGCAGGTCAACCACAATGTTCTCTGTAAGCTTATCAATCTGCTCCTGGCCTCTCATACTCTTTGAATCAACCAGGCCCACCTGGAGAAAAACAATATGCTGGCATTCGGAATTGAAACTGTCGATGATCCTGAATAAGGAAAACAGCCCGAGGCCATTGTACCCGTTCACCATAATGACCACGGTCTTGCATGTGCCGTCAGAATATTTACTCTTTTCATGGTTTTTATATTTCCTGTTTAAATTTTTTATGATTTCGGGAATTAAATGCATGACTTCCTTTTGAATCACAATCAATTTTTTCCGGACAATATCATAGTGCCTTTTGATAAGAAATGCAGCAGTGGCAAGCAACCCGGTAATAACGATCGTGATCCATCCCCCCTCACCGAATTTCAGGACCGTAACGGTTATTAATATAGAAGAGGTCATAATTAGCCCAATCCCGTTCACCATCGTTTTCCGGAACCATTTTTTCTCCTCCTTCCTCACCTGAATCCAGTGCTTGACCATGCCAAACTGGGAAAGTGTAAATGTTATGAATACGTTGATACTGTAAAGAATAACCAGCCAGGTGACCTGTCCTTTGGAGAAATAAAGGAATAGAAAACCGGCGCCACCCATGATCAGGATCCCGTTTTGGGAAACAAGCCTGTCGCTCAGCAGCATGAACCTCCTGGGGAGCCAGTTATCCGAAGCCATATTGGCCATTACCCGCGGCCCATCCAGGAACCCGGTCTGTGCTGCAACAAAAAGCAATGCTGCTTCGGAAATCAGGGTGAGATAAAGAAAGGATTTGCCGATCCAGGGACTCCAATTCATCACGACTCTTTCTGTTAAAGCAGCGTTCAGCGTTTTGTTCGGCAGGAATTGTACATTATTAAGGTAGTAGGATATGATCAATCCAAAAGCTGCAATAGCCAGTGAGATTGATAATAACAGCATGGTTTTCTGGGCGGTCTGGACTTTGGGCTCCCTGAGGTTGGGGATCCCGTTGCTGACGGCTTCAATGCCGGTATAGGTCCCGGCTCCCATGCTGTAGGCCTTTAACATCAGTATTATTGTGCCAAAAATCCCAAGCTGTGAAACCGTACTTGACATTTCCTGCATGCTCTGGTCGGCCACAAGCTTGGCATCCGGTAAATGTGTGAAAATGCTTATACCGATTATTACGATGTGTGTTAAAACGAAAAGGATGAAGATCGGAGAAAGAACCGCAACCGATTCTTTCACTCCCCTCAGGTTTAAAATGACAAGGATTGTCAATATGAAGAAAGCGAAGAGTAATTTATATGAATGCCATGAGCCCGGAAGGAAACTGAATAAAGCATCAGAACCGCTGGAAATCGATATGGTGATGGTCAGCACATAATCGATCAGCAGTGCACTCCCGGAAATCATCCCTGTAGAAGGTGAGATCAGTTTCGAAGCGACAATATAACCACCGCCGCCATGGGGGAACAGATTTATTATTTGCCGGTAACTGGTGGAAATGATAAAAATGGTGATAACCGCCAGTATCCCGACAAATATTGACAGGTTGGTATGGCCCTGGAGGTTTCTCATGATCTCTTCCGGGCCGTAACAGGAGGATGAAAGTGGATCGCTGCCTAAACCCACCCAGGCAAAGAAGGCTATAAGTGATATTTTGTGAAAAACTGATTTGTCTGAAATATCACGTGCATGGCCGATTACGGCGTTCTTAAGCTTCTCTTGAAATGGTGAATGATTTTGCACAATAAGCTTCAATAATCGCCGTAAATTTACCCCATCAATTATGTGTGTTTTATCAAGACTTCATGGTTTAGTATTAAGATTTTATTAAAATTCCCCTGTATGTCAAATCTCTTTTCACCGTTACAGATCAAAGAAATCACCCTGAAAAACCGAATTGCCATTTCGCCGATGTGCCAGTACAGTGCGATTGACGGGTTTTCCGGTGATTTCCATCTTGTCCATTATGGCAGCCGTGCCCTTGGCGGTGCAGGCCTGGTCATCCAGGAAGCGACGGCCGTTTCACCGGAGGGCCGAATAACCCCGGGCGACCTTGGGCTCTGGGATGACAGGCATATGGAAAGGCTCCAGGGGATTGTAAAATTTATCATGGAATTTGGGGCTGTTCCCGGCATACAACTGGCCCATGCAGGCAGGAAGGCAAGTTGCGCCCGTCCCTGGGAAGGCGGAAAACAAATCCGGCAAAATGATGGAGGATGGCAAACGGTTTCTTCTTCTGCTATTCCTTTTAACGCTGATGATGATGCTCCCCGGTCGCTGGATGCTGAGGGTATCAGGAAAGTCGTCTCGGATTTCAGGGCGGCAGCAGACCGTTCTTTGCAGGCCGGATATAAGCTTGTCGAAATTCACGGGGCACATGGCTACCTTATTCACCAGTTCCTTTCGCCGCTATGCAACCAACGGACCGATTCATACGGAGGCAGCTTTGAGAACCGGATACGGTTGCTGCTTGAGGTCGTTACGGCAATTCATGAAGTTTGGCCTGATAACCTGCCCTTATTTGTAAGATTATCGGCAACGGATTATGTGGAAGGCGGATGGGATGCTGACCAGACCGTGAAACTTGCCGGAATCCTGAAAAGCAGGGGTGTGGACCTTATCGACAGCTCTTCGGGCGGCATGGTCCCGTACGCAAAGATCCCATTCGGCCCGGGTTACCAGGTTCCGTTTGCTGAAAGGATCAAAAAGGAGACAGGGATCATGACCGGCACGGTGGGAATGATAACCAGTGCCCGGCAGGCCGAAGAAATCCTGGCGACGGGCAAGGCCGATCTTGTCCTGTTTGCCAGGGAATCGCTGCGCGATCCCAATTTCGCGCTTCACGCAGCGCATGAGCTTGAAGAGGATGTCGAATGGCCACTCCAATACCTTCGCGCTAAGAAATAAATTACGCGATTGTCAATTGTTATTCCCCGCAACATTTGGCTTGTTTGCCTATTTAATTTTACGGGTATTTTCCGGAACTCTATTTTTACCAGGCGCTTAACAAAAGGTTATATTATGAAGCACCTGCTCCGGGTAATTATCTTATTGAATTCTATTTTAACGGTCAGTGCACAGGAAAGAGAATTTTCTTTCAATAACCCGGGTAATGCTTGTTATTTTAGCTATATCTGCTATGCCCCGAATAACGAATATAGCAACATACGGCGGCCATTTCTCTTTATCCTCGGGAAACCTGGCGAAATAGCCAATCAAATTTATGAAAGTGATACGTTGAAAAATACCCCGCAATTCCACAATTACCTTTTCATATATATACCGGCCGACTGGAACAAAACAGGCAGTGTCCTTTCGTGCATCGATCCACTGGCCAGCCTGGTCACGTATAACTTTAAGTACGGTCACGAAAATATTTTTCTGTATGTGCTTGACCCGGATTTGACTATGGCTGAAATGAATGCCTATGGCCTTCAGAGAGTTTTTAAAAAGATCAGGTTGTACGATCCCCTGGAATTGGCAGGCGGTCCTGTTCCCACAGTAAATGTTACCGACCAGTTCATGGAAAACGAAGCTTTGTACATTCCCGTCATGGAAGAAAAGACAGAGAGTGAAGAAAAGGAAGACTTTGCAACGTATTACTCTGAAGAAGAAGATGAAGATGAGGATGAAGGGGACATACAGTTACAGTCAAAAAAAATATATTTTGGCCCCCCTGCTGCCATTGATTTTACTCTTACCGGGGTAGTGCGCGACAAATCAACAGGTGAAGCGTTACCATTTGCCACCCTGATGATCAAAGGAACCAGTAATGGCGCCGTTACCAATGCTGATGGGTATTACACAATAGTCAAAGTCCCATGCGACACCAGTGTCATACTGGTCCAGTACCTTGGATATAATGATGCGGTAATTTACCTGACCCCTTATATCCAGAAGAAAAGTTTCCTGATCGAACTCAGGCCTTCCGCTAAAACACTCAAAACGGTGAACATTGTCGCGACTAAGGACGAGATCGTGTTATCAAATAAATCTGACATCAATACCATTAAAATGACTCCCCGGAAACTGGAAAAACTACCCAGCTTCGGTGAAAAGGATATCATGCGCTCATTGCAATTACTGCCCGGCATCAGCGCTTCGAATGAATCATCGTCAGGCCTGTATGTCCGGGGCGGGACCCCTGACCAGAACCTGGTCCTGTACGACGGGTTCACAGTGTATCATGTCGATCATTTATACGGATTTTACAGCGCTTTCAATACAAATGCCGTGAAAGACGTGCAGCTTTACAAAGGTGGATTTGAGTCAAGGTTTGGTGGCCGGATATCCAGCGTAACAGAGATAACAGGCAAAGATGGGAACCAGAACAAATTAAATATCGGATTTGATCTGAGTCTTTTAAGTTTCAATGCTTTCCTGGAGGTCCCCATCGGTAAGAAATTCACATCGATCGTTGCTTTCCGCCGGTCTTACCAAGGACTTCTTTATAATTCGATTTTTGAAAAATTCAATAAAGGAACCGGTGAACAGTCATCCCAGGGTGAAGGTCCGATGGGCAGGCGGACACAGGACACTGAAGTGACCTCTTACTTTTACGACCTTAACGGTAAATTCACATTCAGGCCAAATGACAGGGATATTCTTTCACTGAGCATCTTCAATGGTGCCGATAAGCTCGACAACAGCTCTTCCTTGTCGGCGTTCTCTTTCGGCCCTGCCAACGGAAATTTCGGAATGAGCTCGACTGATCTTACCAATTACGGAAATATCGGAAGTAGTTTTAAATGGTCCAGAAAATGGAATGAAAAGTTATATGGGAACACAATAATCAGTTACTCAAATTATTTCAGTGACCGTGACCGCTCTCAGGAACGAAATACCACGAATCTTAGCGGAGATACTCTGACGACCACTAATACGGGGATCTTTGAAAACAACGATCTCCGTGATTACAGTTTAAAATCCGATTATAGCTTTGACCCTGTACAGTTTATCCAGGTCCAGACAGGCATTTTTGCCACTTATTTCGATATCAATTACCGCTACGCCCAGAATGACACCTCCTCGGTATTGGATAAAGATGACCAGGGCGCGCTGGCTGGTGCTTACCTGCAGGGGAGGATCAAATTGATAAAAGATAAATTGCAGGTCGTGCCGGGCATCAGGATGAGTTATTTTAATCCAACGGGTAAGGTTTACTTTGAACCGCGTTTCTCCGCTTCCTATAACCTTACCGGCAGGCTGGCCATCAAATGCGCCACCGGCAGGTATTACCAGTTTGTCAACCGGGTGACCCGTGAAGATATTCTGTCGGGCAGCAGGGATTTCTGGTTGCTGGCAGATGGAAAAACTGTTCCTGTCAGTTCTGCACTTCATTTTGAATTGGGTTTATCCTATGAATCACCGGGCTACATTTTCAGTATTGAAGGATACGACAAGAAAATTGAAAATCTGACAGAATATTCCCTTCGGATCAATTCAAGCCCCCTGGGGGTAAGTTATAATGAGAATTTTTATAACGGGTATGGCTTTTCGAGAGGAATTGAGCTGCTGGCTCAGCGTAAATCCGGAAATTTAACGGGATGGGTGAGCTATACACTGGGTGAAGCCATGAATCATTTTGATGTTTACTCTGATGGGTATTTCCCTGCCAACCAGGATGTAACGCATGAATTCAAGTTTGTGGGCATGTATAGTTACAAAAGGTGGGATTTTTCAGCAACCTGGATCTTTGCAACCGGTCGCCCTTATACAGCAC
>CAYJNJ010000072.1:0-25274 GCA_964371595.1 uncultured Bacteroidales bacterium
TATCCAACTCTCTGGAGGCTTCAAAAAAAGTGAATTAATAAGGATCAACTAATTATAGTGGCAATAGTTTATATTAGTTTGAAATCGAAAAAGAAAGTCGACGTTATTGCTTATCAAACAATGCCTCTGGAATTTTCAAAATCTACAAATGAAGATATCGAAGAAGCAAAGAATTTAATAGATCAAAAATATACTCCAAGAACAGGACAATTTGAAATTGAAGTATTTCCAAGATTTAGAAAAGATTATAAAGTAGGTGAAAAATTGGAGGTAATATTCAAAGATAAAGAAAAGTATTATAAGGATTATTCATTTGAGGTTGGATTTATATATGCTGGTGATCTAATTGCAATAGAAAGTGAATTTTATAGTGATAATAAACCTTTGATAAGGATTGTCAGGGCACATTTCTCTGGAATTGAAATAAAAGCGGAAATTATAAGGATTGAAAATAGAGTCTTAATTGTTAGTATACAGTTTGCTAAAGATGGGCATAATCTTGAAGGCAAGGTTGTAAGGGAGAAATCGGATATAACTAGAGGTAAATTCGATGTTGTTGGATTCCATTATCTTCCGGACAATGTTAAAGAGATAATGTGGAAAGAACTAAAAGTTGGGGATGAATTGACATTAGTCGCTGACTCAAAGAATGAGTACGACGGTCATGCTATTAAAGTGTTATATAAACAATATCAAATTGGATGGGTCTCTAAACAATATGGGAGAAAAGATATTTTATTCCACGAATTGAGGAATGGTAAGGAAGTTACAGTTAGATGTATTGGGAATTATAGAGGGCAAGATTATCGTAAAGCAACAAGACCGGACAAAAATGGTAATTGGAATGATGAATATCTAGGTATGGCACAATTTGTAGAGGCAGAATTTGAAATGGATAAACTTTAATCAAAAAAATATGAAAGTATTTATTAGTTGGTCAGGTGGTCAAAGCGGAAAAATTGCAGATTATTTAAAGGATTGGATAAAAAAAATAATTCAAAGTTCTGATCCTTGGATATCTCATGAGATTGAAAAGGGGAAAAAATGGAATGCTGAAATCTCAGATCAATTAATGGAATCTAAAATTGGTCTGATATGTTTAACAAGAGATAATCTTAATGAACCTTGGATTTTATTTGAAGCTGGAGCAATTTCCAAATTAGGGGGAAGTAATGTTTGCACATTGTTAATTGGAATTAAGCCTTCTGATATCACAGGTCCTTTATCAGTATTTCAACATACAGAATTTAATAAAGAAGATATATTTAGCTTATTAACGACTATAAATAATAATATTAGAGCATGTGGAGAGAAGGAGTTAGAGATAGGTCTTTTAAAGGAATTATTCGACGAGAATTGGCAAAAATTAGAAAAGAAAGTAGGTGATATTTTAAAAGAAGATAAAAAAGTGGCTAAAGAGGATATAAGGGGTGACAGAGAAGTAATTGATGAAATACTTGATAATGTTAGACAATTGGTCAGAAATTCAAATAAGAGGTTTGATGAGGATCTTGAGAAAACGAAAAATATTGAAAACGATCTGAGAAAGATATCCTGGATACAAAAAGAGAAAAATCAAGAAAAAATGCTTTTAAATCAGATTCATCAAGAAAAAATGCTTTTAAATCAGATTCATCAAGATAATGTACATATTTTTAGAAAAGCGATAAACGCTTTTGCTGAATTAAATGGGTTAAAATTTAATGAAATACTTGGCTCTGAGGATCTAATAAATAAACTTTTACACGAAATCGTCATAAACTTTAACTTTATGGGGGATATAGAAAATCTTAGGGCATTCATAAAGTCGTATCTTTTAACAAATTTAATATAATTATTGACACCAATATTGACACCACCAAAAGCAAAAACCTTGCAAATCAATCGTTTACAAGGTTTCTTGTAGCCCCACCAGGAATCGAACCTGGATTTAAAGTTTAGGAAACTTCCGTTCTATCCGTTGAACTATAGGGCCGGGGAAGAGTGCTGAGTTTTGAGTTTTGAGTTAGAGTTTTTGAGTTTAGTTTTTTTGTGCTATTCGCTTATAGCGGTGCAAAAGTAATCAATTTTACTAAAAACGCGTACTAAGCTCTTAAAACTTGCCCCTTATAATTTGCCCTCGGCGCTTCAATTTGCCATGCAGACAATTGCAACTATCACCGCCGCAACAGCCAGGATGATGTAAATCGCCTTGTTTTCTTTCTGTAGCAGCACATGGCATTCTTCAACTTTCTTTTGGGCCGTCGCATCGTCGATATGCATCTTTGCCGCTTCCCTGTATTTGTGGATCGCACTGCGGTAAATCTCGATCTTCAGGAAATCATCGCCGTTTTGCATCAGCTCCCGGAACTTTTTTTCTTCCGGACTGAGGTTTTCGTTGTTGTCATGATGTGCCATAATCTTTATTTTTTAGAAGACAGAAGACAGAAGACAGAAGGCAGAAGATAGAAGGCAGAAGGCAGAAGAAAAATTTTAACAATTGTCCAATTGTCCAACTGTCCAACAGTCCAACTGAATCACTTCACTTCGCTCCCGTTCTCCAGCAAGTCCCTCGGTGTCACGAGGCTGAGCTTTCCGTCGGGGTTCTCGGCAGAAAGGATCATGCCGTTGGAATCGATGCCGCGGAGCTTGCGGGGCGCGAGGTTGATGATGAAGCAGAACTGCTTGCCGATAAGGTCTTCGGGCTTGTAGTAGAGCGCAATGCCGGAAACGATGGTGCGGGTGTCGAGGCCGGTGTTCACGGTCAGTTTCAGCAGCTTGTCGGCGCCCTGCACCTTTTCAGCAGCTTCTACGGTGCATACACGGATGTCGAGCTTCGAGAAATCGTCGTAGGTTATGGTTTCTTTCATAGGTTTCAGGTTTACTTTGGGCTCGCCGGCGGCGGATGCTTCATTCTGCTTTTTGGTATCCAGGAGCTTCTGCACCTGGGCTTCTATTACGCTGTCTTCGATCCTTTCAAAGAGATATTCGGGCTGGCCGAGCTGGTGCCCTGCTTCCAGCAGCTCCGGGTTGCCGGCGGCAGCCCATTTGCGCTGGGGCAGGTTCATCATCCTGCTGAGACGATCGGCTGTAAAGGGCAGGAACGGCTCGCAAAGGATGGCCAGGTTGGCGCAGATCTCCAGCGAGATGTTCAGGATGGTCTTCACTTTCTCCGGGTCGGTCTTGTAAAGTTTCCAGGGCTCTGAATCAGTCAGGTACTTATTGCCAAGGCGCGCCAGGTTCATCATCTCCGTGAGGGCTTCGCGGAAACGGAACTGCTCAAGGCTGCCGCCGATCCTGGCAGGGAAAAGCTTGATTTCGTCAAGCGCCAACTGGTCGGTGGGGTTCAGTTCGCCTCTTTCCGGTACTTTCCCGTCGAAGTATTTCTGTGTCAGGATCAGGGTGCGGTTCACGAAATTGCCGAAGATGGCCAGCAGCTCGCTGTTGTTCCTGGCCTGGTAATCTTTCCAGGTGAAGTCGTTATCTTTGGTTTCAGGGGCATTGGTGGTGAGGACATACCTCAGCTCGTCCTGCTTCCCGGGGAATTCTTCGAGGTATTCATGTAGCCACACGGCCCAGTTGCGCGAAGTGGAGATCTTGTCGTTTTCCAGGTTCATGAACTCGAAAGCCGGCACATTGTCGGGAAGGATATAGCTGCCTTCTTCCTTCAGCATGCTCGGGAAGATGATGCAATGGAACACGATGTTGTCTTTCCCGATAAAATGGATCAGCCTTGTTCCTGCATCTTTCCACCAGGGCTTCCAGTCTTTGCCGTGTATCTGCCCCCATTCGCGGGTTGCGCTGATATAGCCGATAGGTGCGTCGAACCAGACGTAGAGCACTTTGCCTTCGGTCCCGGGCAGCGGCACTTTCACACCCCAGTCGAGGTCGCGGGTGACGGCGCGGGGCTGCAGGCCATGGTCGAGCCACGACTTGCACTGGCCGTAAACATTGGGCTTCCAGTCTTCCTTATGATCGTCGAGTATCCATTTGTCAAGCCATTGCTGGTATTTATCCAGTGGCAGGTACCAGTGCTTCGTTTCTTTCTTTATGGGGATATTCCCGCTCAGCGCCGACTTTGGGTTGATAAGGTCGTCGGGGCTTAGCGAGGTGCCGCAGTTCTCGCACTGGTCGCCATAGGCTTTTTCGTTGCCACAACGCGGGCATGTGCCGGTTATGTAGCGGTCGGCGAGGAACTGCTTGTTTTCCTCATCGTAATACTGCAGAGAGGTCTGTTCGATGAATTCGCCCTTGTTGTACATGGTGGTGAAGAACTCCGACGCCGTTTCATGGTGGATGGGGTTGGAGGTTCGGGAGTATATGTCGAAGGAGATGCCGAATTTCTGAAAGGAATCTTTGATGATCTCATGGTAACGGTCGACAACCTGCTGGGGCGTAATGCCTTCCTTGCGGGCTTTGATGGTAATTGGAACGCCGTGCTCGTCCGATCCGCCGATAAAGAGCACTTCTTCGCCTTTCGACCTGAGGTAACGCACATAGATGTCGGCAGGTACGTAAACCCCTGCGAGGTGGCCGATATGGATGGGGCCGTTGGCGTAGGGCAGGGCAGAGGTGACGGTGGTTCGTTTCCAGTTTTTTGTAGCCATGAATGATTTGTTTCCAGCAAAATTATTGAATTATCGGGTATAAAGAGGGTATTTTCCGGATTAACAGGTATGGAGGGGCTATTTTAACACAATAGACACATTAGGGCACATTAGAAAACACATTAAAAATTTAAAACTAAACATTATGACACAGAAGTATTTAAATGAATTGACTTATACCATTATTGGTGTAGCAATTAAGGTTCATCAGGAATTAGGTCCTGGATTATTGGAAAGCGTTTATGAAAAATGTATGGCTCACCTGCTAAAAGAAAAAGGGTTGTCTGTGACTTCTCAGCAAAAAGTACCATTGCATTTTTATGGATTAACTTTAGATTGTAATTTAAGATATGATTTGATGGTTGAAAATTCAATTATTGTTGAGATTAAAGCGATAGAAGGCCTGTTGCCAATTCATTCTGCACAACTATTGACTTATCTGAGACTTATGGAAAAACCTAAAGGGATATTAATAAATTTTAATTGCACCAATATTTATAAAGAAGGACAAAAAACAATAGTCACTGACTTGTATGCCCAACTTCCCAAAGGCTATTAATCCTTATTTTGTATTTCTAATGTGCCCTACTGTGCCTATTGTGTTAAAGAATCCTTAAAATAGCAATCAAGACTACAAAATGTTGATCTTTGCTTTTCTTTGCGTGAAACAGAAATAAATGCCAATCCCTCCCTACCTCAGGAAAGGCGATAAGATCGCCATCGTTTCCCCGGCCCGGAAGATCTCCCGGACTGAAGCGGAACCTGCTATCCGTATGTTCAAAGCCTGGGGGCTCGAGGTTGTCGAGGGCGAGCATCTTTATTCTTCCTTTAACCAGTTCGCCGGTTCCGACGAGCAGCGCAAGGAAGACATGCAGCGCATGCTCGACGACGAATCCATCCGCGCCATCGTTTGCTCCCGCGGAGGCTATGGCACTGTTCGCATCATCGACCGGCTCGATTTCAGCGGCTTTGTGAAACATCCGAAATGGATTGTCGGCTACAGCGATATCACCGTGCTGCATTCCCATATCCACAGGCATTTCGGCATAGAAACACTGCATGCTATAATGCCTGTGAATTTTAAGGATGAATGTGACGGGAACCGCTCGGTCACCACGCTGAGGAAAGCCCTTTTCGGGAAAAACCTGGAATATAAATACCCATCAGGGCCCGGTTCCAGGCCAGGATCAGCAAAAGCGCCGCTGGTAGGAGGCAACCTCTCCATCCTTTACAGCCTTACCAATACCAATTCCGATATCAATACCAACGGGAAGATCCTGTTTATTGAAGACCTTGACGAATATCTATACCATATCGACCGCATGATGATGAACCTGAGGCGATCGGGCAAGCTGGAAGGCCTGGCCGGTCTGATCGTCGGCGGTATGATCAAGATGAACGACAACGAAATCCCGTTCGAAAGGACAGCCAATGAGATCATCGCCGAAGCGGTGGAAGATTATCCCTATCCTGTCTGTTTCAATTTTCCTGCCGGCCATCTCGATGATAACCGGGCGCTCATCCTGGGGAGGGAAGTGGATTTGGAGGTGGGAGAGGAAGTCAGGCTTTCTTTTTAAACACAATAGGCACAATAGGGCACAATAATATTGCACAATAGGATGGACGTTTACCTTATTGTGGTTCCTATTGTACCTACTGTTTCTATTGTGTTAAAAAAAATATTTTCAACGCACCGGGTATTTCCCCTCCCAAATCCCGATTAACCAATAACCACTAACAAATAACCAAGATGGCAGAACACAACGAACTTGGCAAACAGGGCGAAGAGATCGCCACAACCTACCTCCTGAAGCACGGATACAAGATCCTTGACGTCAACTGGAGGGCGGGACGCAATGAAATAGACATCATTGCGCAGGATAAGGATTTCCTGGTTATCATCGAGGTGAAATCCAGGAGCAACAGCACGTTTACAGAGCCGGAGGAGGCGGTTACCAGGGATAAGCAGAATGCGCTTATCCGTGCGGCGAATGCCTATATCTACCGGAAAAATATCATGTTGGATACGCGCTTTGATATCATTTCCATCATTCATAACAAAAATGAAACGCGGGTAAACCACCTGCAGGACGCATTTTATCCTCGTCTCAGAACTGGCTGAGGTTTTTGTTACTATCTTTGTGAAATTCCAAATTCCAAGCACCAAGCACCAAATAAATTCAAAATACCAAAATTCAAATTTTTAAAACAGTTTTGGTTTTCGGATTTATTTTTTCGGATTTATTTGGTATTTGGTGCTTGGTATTTGGTGCTTAGGGCTTAGTGCTAAGAAATTAATTATTCAGTTAAAAAATAGCAAATTATGGGTGCCGAAAAAAAACCTCGCCAACCAAAAAAGCCTTTCCAGAATTCGGGAAGGAAAGAGAAAAGTTCCGTCCCGGATAAGAGAAGGCCGGGTGGAGGAAGGTCGGAGGGAAGGATGGACAAGCCTTACCGTTCCAAGCCGCCTGAGGAAAGAGGTCCGAAACCTTACATAAAAAAGGAAAGGCCTTATCCTCCAAAGGACCGGGAGGAAAAGCCAAAGCGGACTTTCAACCAGGAAAGGCCTTACAAGCCACGGGAAGAGGGTGACCGTCCTCCGAAGAAAGTCTTCAAAAAAGAGCGGCCTTATCCTGCCCGTGAAGAAGGCGGCAGGGCCGAAAGGCGCCCGTTCAGGAAAGAGAGGTCTTTTGAACCGCGTGAGGGGACTGAAAGGCCTGTTAAGCGGATAATTAAGAAAGAAACTACCGCAGAGAGCGATGGATTTGTAAAGAAATATGCGACCCGCAGCGGCTCCCGGATCAGGGGCTCAAAGCCGGTTCCGGAAGGGATCAGGCTCAATAAATACATTGCCAATTCGGGCATCTGTTCCCGCCGCGAAGCCGATGAACTTATCAAAGCAGGGGTTATCAAAGTGAATGGCGAAATCATTTCCACCCTCGGAAGCAAGGTGATGCCGGATGACAAAGTGCAGTACGGCGACCAGACCCTGAACAATGAGAAGAGAAGGTACCTTTTGCTGAATAAGCAGAAAGGGTATGTTACCACAACAAAAGACCCGCATGCGAAGAACACGGTGATGGAGCTCATCGCCGGCGCCTGCAAAGAACGCATTTACCCGGTTGGCCGGCTCGACAGGAACACCACCGGCTTGCTGCTGTTCACCAATGACGGCGAAATAGCTCGTAAGCTTATGCATCCCAAATCCCGCATCAAAAAACTGTACCACGTTGTGCTCGACCAGCCCGTGTCGAAGGCCCACCTGGCGAAAATCGCCGGGGGCATTGACCTGGACGGGGAATTTGTGCAGGTCGACAGTATCGCATACGTTGAAGACGCTACCGCCGACCGCCGTGAGATCGGCATCGAGATCCATTCGGGCCAGAACCGTGTTATCCGCAGGATCTTCGAAACGCTGAATTACAAAGTCACAAAGCTCGACAGGGTGATGTATGCCGGGCTGACCAAGAGGAACATCCCGCGCGGGAAGTGGCGTTTCCTTACGGAAGCCGAAGTGATCTCACTCATGATGATGCGTTAACTAATTCAGCATTCTATGCGCGGCGATCCAAAATTGTACCGGATACTTGAGGAACTGGGCATCAGCTTTGACTATTATGAGCACCCGGCGGCCCCTACCATCGAAGAGGCCCTCAAAAACTGGAAGAATATCGATTCCACACACTGCAAGAACATCTTTTTCAGGAACCATAAAGGGAACCGGCATTACCTTGTGATCATGGAATATTCGCGGCCATTAGCCATCCATGACCTCGAAAAAAACCTGAAGCAGGGAAAGCTGACCTTTGCATCGCCGGAACGGCTCATGAAATATCTGGGTGTCACGCCGGGCTCGGTCTCTGTTTTCGGCCTGATCAACGATGAAGCCGACCATGTCTATGTTTTCCTGGATGAAGTCCTGAAAGACGCCAGGCACCTGAGCTTCCACCCGAATGACAATACCGCCAGCCTGGTGATCACCGGGGAAGGGTTCCATAAATTTTTGAACTGGTCAGGGAACGGGTTTGAATTTTTGAAGATGGATTGACTTCTTTCACCACTAAGGCACTAAGAGCACTTAGAAACACTAAGAATATTTAAAATATTGCAATGATTAGAACCACCACTAAGGCACTAAGAGCACTTAGAAACACTAAGAATATTTAAAATATTGCAATGATTAGAACCACCACTAGTGTTCCTCAGTGTACTTAGTGCCTTAGTGGTATTAATTTCACAGCAGGCATCTTAAGCAGAATTTTCAGTTAAATCAGCCCTTTCCGCTTCAGCATCGGCTTCACATCCGGCTCTTTGCCGCGGAAATTCCTGTAAAGCACCATCGGGTCGTCGGTTCCGCCACGGGAGAGGACGTTATCCCTGAAAGCCTTTGCGGTAACCTGGTCGAACAGGCTGGTCTCTTTGAACGCTTCGAATGCGTCGGCATCCAGCACCTCGGCCCATAAATAGCTGTAATAGCCTGATGAGTAACCGCCGGCAAAGATGTGCGAAAAGTAAGGGACCCGGTATCTCACCACGATCTCGGGGATGAGGCCGATCTTCTCCATCGATTTCTTTTCAAATGAAATGGCATCAAGCAAAGTGGTATCGGTCATTGTGTGAATATCCATATCAAGGTAGCAGGCCGACATGTATTCCACCGTCGTAAATCCCTGGTTGAAGTATTCGCTGGCGATGATCTTATCGATAAGTTCCTGCGGGATCACTTCCCCGGTCTGGTAATGCTTTGCGAACATCTTCATCACTTCAGGGTCACCGGCCCAGTTCTCCATGACCTGCGAAGGCAGTTCCACGAAATCACGCGGCGTGGAGGTGCCGGAAATTTTCCGGTACGTGCAGTCGGAGAGAAGTCCGTGCAAAGCATGCCCGAACTCATGGAAGAGTGTGCTGACTTCTTCGAATGTCAGCAGGGATGGGGTAGTGGAAGTCGGTTTGGTAAAATTGCATACCATGGTAATTACCGGCGTAACGTTTGAATCACCGACCATGTACTGGTCGCGGTAACTGTTCATCCACGCGCCGCCTTCCTTGCTCTCACGAGGGAAGAAGTCCATGTAAAGGATGCCGGTATGGCTGCCGTCGGCTTCTTTGACTTCAAAAGTGTGGACATCAGGGTGGTATTTCTGTATGTCATTACGTTCGGTGAAGGTGATCCCGTAAAGGCGCCTGGCAACATCAAACATGCCCAGTCGCACATTTTCGAGCGAAAAGTAAGGCTTCAGGGCTTCTTCGTCGAGGTCGTATTTCTGTTTGCGGAGCTTTTCGGCATAATACCACCAGTCCCATGCTTCCAGCTTAAAACCAGCGCCTTCCGCATCGGCAAGGGCCTGCAGTTCGGTAAGTTCCTTCTTCGCCACCGGCAGTGCAGCCGACCAGACTTTATCCAGGAATGAATAGACAGCCTGCGGGGTTTTTGCCATATTTTCTTCGAGGATATAATCGGCATGGGTGACGTAACCCAGCAGGTTAGCCCGTTTTACGCGCAGGGACGCCATTTTGGCGGCGATCTCCTTATTATCGTACTGGTTATTATTATCACCCCGGTTGATGTAAGCTTTCAGGACCTTCTCCCGGAGTCCGCGCTTTGCAGAGAACTGCAGGAATGGGACACGTGAAGGGTAGTGCAGCGTGATGAGCCATTTACCTTCGAGGCTGTCTTCCCTGGCTGCTTCCGCTGCCGCATCTTTCACGAAATCCGGCAAACCGGCAAGGTCTTCGGGGTTATCTATGACCAGCTTGAAAGCATTGGTCTCCGCAAGGACATTATCACCGAACTGAAGCGAGAGCATTGAAAGTTCTTTATTGATTTCGCGTATCTCCGCCTGCTTATCTGCAGGGAGGTTGGCGCCGCCCCGGGCAAACTGCTTGTAGGTTTTATCGAGCAGGGTCGACTGCTCTGTCGTGAGGCTGAGTTGGTCTTTCTTATCATAAACGGCCTTGATCCTTTCGAACAGCTTTGCATTCAGAAGGATATTGTCGTAATGGTTGGTGAGTACCGGCGAGACTTCTTTTGCAATGGCCTGGATCTCTTCATTGGTGTTGGCCGAGGTCAGGTTATAAAAGACATTGCTGACATTGATCAGCATATCGCCGCTGCGGTCGAAAGCCACGATGGTATTTTCGAAATCAGCTTCCCTGGGATTGGCAATGATTGCTGCTATTTCTTCTTCATGCAGCCTGATCCCCTCTGTGAAAGCGGGCATAAAATGCTCATTTTTGATCTTATCGAAAGCCGCGGTTTCAAATGGGGTTCCGTAGGCGCTGAAAAATGGGTTTTCTTCTGTTTTCATCTTTTTAACGGGGGTTGTGCACGACATCATTATCCCTATGCATAACAGGGAAATACCACAAAGTGTTTTCATAATAGTTCGGTTAGTAAATTCAAGTGGCGAAAATCTGCGAGAAAAAATCGAAAATGGAAAATTATTTGTCTTTCCCTTCGTCACTGCAGCATTTATCATCCTTGCAGCAGCAACAGCATCGTGTCCCTATAAGCAGGAAGATCCCGAATAGCATAAAGGGGATGGAATAGAAAAAGAAGTTGAAGTAATATTTTACGCCGAGGAACTCTCCGCCGGTTAAAAATCCAATGACACCGCCAAGCATCATCAGGCCTGCGAAAAGACCGGAAGCCCAGCCAAGATAATTGACAATCCTATTCAGTTTCATAAGTATTGGTTTTGGTGGGCATCAAAGTTAATTAAAATAATCCCCCTGCTATTTTTCATTAATTATTTTATTAATTTTAAACCAATCAACTTAAATGGTCAAAAAGTTTAAGGGATATGGCAAAGGATCAAACCAAAGAAAAGATACTCATCGTTGCATCAAGAATGTTTGGAAAGTACGGCTTCCGTAAGACAACGGTCGATGAAATAGCCCGTGCCGCGCACAAAGCCAAAGGATCGGTTTATTATTACTTTACGAGCAAGGAAGATCTATTCCTTGCCGTGGTTACCCAGGAGATCAAGGTCCTGAAGACCGGGCTGGCCAGGATCATAACGGAAAACCAGGATGCGACGGGAATGATCCGTAATTACCTGGTCAGCCGCATGATCTTGATGAAAGAGGCCGTCAATTACCACGAATCGCTCAAGGCAGATTTCCTGGAGGATTTCTCTTTCCTGAACGATTGCAGGCAGGAATTCACCCACTTTGAGATCGATCTGATGAAAGCCATCCTCGACAGGGGAGTGCGTGAAAATAAGTTCCGGATCAGGGATACACAGGCGACTGCCCAGGTTATCGTCCTTGCTGTAAAAGCTATCGAAATACCTTTTTACCAGCAGCATAAGATCGCCGAATACGAACACACGATTGTGGAACTGCTGGATATCCTGATCAGGGGATTGGAAAATTCCTGACTAATACCTGGCCTTTACCCGGCCCCTGCATCCGACTTTTTCCCGAGCAGGCCAAGCAGGCTGCTAATCCCCGCTATTGAAGCCCCGAGCGTAATGAACAGCTTATTCAGGTTATTCAGGAATTCCTGGTTGCTCAGGAAAATAAAGACAAACAGTGCAACGATAAGAAGGATAATGGCGAACTTTAAACCTGTCCAGTTACTTGGCCCGACATCCATGCCTTTTTTGTATTCCTTTTTATCATTAATAGAATAATGCGTTATTAGGAAATCACGGAAACTGTCGTTCATCAGAATAATGGAGTCTTTTCCATAAATCAGGATCCCACGGCGTAAAAGTTTAATGATCACCGGCTTGTTCCTGACATTTGCAATTTTATCGAATGCCAGGTCCATCAGAACAAATTTCTCCTCTGAAGAGCAGGTTTCCAGAAGGCTTTGATAATATTTTTCAGCCATCCCGCTTATTTTCTTCACCACCAGCTGCTTCTTTTCATCTTTTTTCAGATTTTCATTTTCTAAAAATGAGAGATAATCCTCCATTGGTTTTTTCAATGAAGAAAGATAATCACTTGCATTTAACTCCCTGGTAAGTTGTTCGTTGAGCGATTCATCCGAATAGCTGTAATGAGAATGGGCAATACCTGACCAGGGGTGTATTCCTGTTGCAGCCTGGTATTTGACAGGTATATGCAGGACCGGTATTTTATGCATTAATAATTTTAAAAGATGAAGGGTATGATGATAGGGTACGGCGCTTTCATCCGGTTTATTATCTGATTTAACATCCTGTTTTTTCCCGGGCTCCGTTTTTTTATGGTAGAATAAAATTACAGCTTCAGGATTTATATCCAGCAGGATGATCAGCTTCCCGGTGTTTTGCATTGCTTCGAAGAGCATGTCGAGCTTATCGCCCAGGATTTCAGGATCGTGATAATTCCTGAACAGGTCAATTACCAGCTTTGGTTTGGAAGAGCTCATCAGATGGCTAAATTTCCAGTTGAATTCAGTTGCGTTGAAGTCGCTTGAAATGTTCTCCGCAAGTTTTCCGGTCCCGTTATGGCCGGCCGGATTGATCAGCATGACGGAGCCCCCGCTATCCAGATATCGCCTGACTTCTTTTGACAGATCCTTGCCATCATAATTATGGATGAGCGATACCCCGAACAGCCTTCTGGTCGTGAAAAGGATGAGCTGGTAAAACAGTATGAGGAAGGAAAAAAGGATGAGAAACAGCACGATCTTCTTGTAAATGTGATACTTCTGTTTACCGTTGAATGGATTGAATATGTTTGTGGCAGGCAGGTAACTTGTGATTATCCTCGATTTAATTACCTGCCTTGAAATATCTTCCGTAGGGCTTTGATAAGAGAATGTAAGCGTGGTATCATCGGGTTCATCCCAATTGAAAGGCCTGCTTTTAACGGAATCTATCAACAGGAACTTGCTTACAATGGAAAAGCCATCTTTATAAACAGGTCTGAATGTTTTGAATACAGACTCCAATTTTCCATGGGGCTCAAATTCTGAGGGCGGAATATTATCTATCGGTTTACTATAACTTGTATGATGCCAGAAATCAGTATAAATGCCTGCCTCTTTTCTTGAACGGTGTGCGCTGTCGCGAACCTCATTCTTTACGGAATCAGGAAGATCTTCGATCCGTGTATAATAAGCTGAGAAATTGTTATTCCGGGCTTCCATCGATTTTGCGAGTTCAATCTGGCCGTATCGGATACTGATATTATTTTCAATAGTTGCGGCTATATCGAAAAACTTCAGAATAGGGGCCACCCCGAATAATAAAGCGATCATCATGATGAGGAGGCTGTAGCTGGCATCAGGCTGAAGCCTGATGAAAGTCAGCCTGATGAAAGTCAGCCTGATGCTATTCAGCATACCGGTGATTTTATCTTCAGCATAATTAAATAATGCAAGAAATGTTATGATGACAAGCCAGATATATTTATCCACCGGTCCGGAGGCTGCCTTAAACTGGAGATACAGGAGAACCGCCAGGATCAGGGAGTTGGTGATGACCATAATGTAAATGGCAGGGCTTCCCTTTTTAAAGTCATGCAGCCGGATGAAGAGGGCGGTGAATAAAATGGTGACCAGTATGAAGATGGAAATAATAGCTGCCATCCCTTCCATTCTGATAATGTAAAAGCAATAAATAAGGAGCCCGATGAAGAAATACAATATAAGACGCTTATAATCAAACGCCTTGCTATTTCTTAGATTTATCAGGTCGAATTGAAAATGCGCATAGACATATTCAGACCTAAAGCTGCGTTTTAACAACACCAGCATGATGACCTGGAACATAAGGAACAGGTAAAGCCCGCTCATCAGGAGCAAAGTGGTGATGAAAACCTGGGCATGGAAGGATGATTCGATCCTCCGGTCGTACATCGTGACCAGGTAAAGGGGGATAGCCTGTAGCGGTTCCAGTGGTTCGATGCGGATCCGGTAAAGGTTATTGTAATAACTGACATTTAAAGACTGCGTGATATCAGCATACAGCGCTGCTTTCAGCAATTTGTCATCATTACATTCCTGGATGAAATTTTCAGCCTGGTTCAGGTATTTATTCGAATGGAACCAGACTTTTCCGGATTTATCTATAATACAGAATCTAAAACCTTTGGGAATGATAGGATCAATCAGGGAATAGAACTGCCCTGTCATGACGATGACCTGGTTTTTCACCGGATCAGATGGCCTGGAAAAAGCTACTTTATAATCGCCGCTGGTCATCGAGACAATGGATTCCATCCTGAACTTTTTCTGCTTTCCCCCCTCACTGAAAGGCCAGTACCATTCATCCTTTTTCGTGAAATAATCACGGTTCTTGTAATTGCTAAGAATTGGTTTGATGGAAAAGGGCGAAATCTGTTCGATCTGGTCACCGCTCTTATCCATCAGGTATATATAGTCAAAGTATGGGTAGATACCAGTATTCCATGCAGTGTTGGTCAGCACATCTGTTTCATTAATAACCTCAGTGCCCGGAGAATTCAGAAATTTATTTTCCGCTTCGGTTAATTGCTGATAAATCAATTTCATCTCATCTGAAAAAGAACTTTTAACCTGGTTAGAAAATGCCAAAAGATTTTCATCGCAATCCTTTATTCTTGATAGGTTATAAGACTGGAAAAACAGGAAATGGATCACAAACGACGCCCCCAGTACAAGGGCGATACCTGAATAAATTGCAGTACCTGTGCTCAGCATTTCCGTCCTCGACATCGCCTTCAGCTTTACAAAAGGCAGGGAAAGCACGATCAGAAGCAGCCCCAGCGACAGGACAATGATAAACCACGGGGCTATGCTTTGCTTTTCACTCTGAAAATCTTCTTTCCTGATCAGTCCGCCAATAAACCAATCTTCACTACCCATTTTGAGTGGTTTTAAGAAGAGCTTGTACTGACCGTCCGGCAGGCTGATATCATAATAGCGGCTGCTGTAGATGGTTGCGGCTTGTATTTTACCATTCACCGGCAGAAAAAGCGTGTCAGAGGCACCTGATGTACTGAAGCCTGATTTTTTCTTTTTGCCTTCTTTTAGTGAATCCTGGAAGATAAGCTTCAGGTCGCCTGAAAATGAGCAATAAATAATTGAGCTATCACCTATGATCAATGATTTTTCAAAGACCTCTTTCCTGTCAATATTTTTCAGAAGGAATTCTTTGGGCAGAAAGAAATCCAGCTGTTTGCTTGAAATGAAGACCGAATCATTCCTGGTAACGGGATTTATGGTAATCGCGCCTTTCCGCTTATCAATAAATTTTAAATCCTGGTTATAGACTTTTGAATAATTCAGGATGATTTTGTTGATCGAATCTTTTTCGAGATTTTTTAATGACTCAACCTTTAGATCATCACAAATCGCATCTTCATAAGTGTCTGCATTACTTTCATATGAAGCGATTTTTGCCTTGAGGTTATTTCCCATCTGGTCAAGCACCCTGAAACGGGTCTGGATCATTTGTCCTTCACGATTTTTTGTATAGACCTGGATATAAAAAAGATAAAGCGCGATAATGGCTGCAAACGCCATTAAGATAATTTTGATGTTCCTAAGGGACTGAATGGATTTCATGGCACGAAATCAGGTAAATGCATAAACAAGCGAAATGCGTTTTTGTTGCGACGGTGATTAATAGTAAATTTACGTCATGTATACCGACGAATACTTTATGCGTGAGGCCCTGAAGGAGGCCTGGAAAGCGTTTGACCTGGACGAGGTGCCGGTCGGGGCCGTCATTGTCTGCAATAACCGGATCATCGGCCGCGGGCATAACCTTACCGAACGGCTCGTGGATGTCACGGCCCATGCGGAAATGCAGGCCTTTACCGCCGCCGCGAACCATCTGGGATCGAAATACCTTGATGAATGTACGCTATTTGTGACCCTCGAGCCCTGCGTGATGTGTGCCGGCGCCGCTTTCTGGACGCAGGTTGGAAAGATTGTTTATGGCGCTGCCGACGAAAAGCGCGGCTATACCAATGCCAATGCCGCTTTGCTCCATCCACGGACCACGGTGGTCCCGGGCATCCTCGAAAATGAATGTGCCGAATTGCTGAAAGAGTTTTTCAAATCAAAACGATCCGATGCAACTGAATAAGACTAACCAGGGCGCCCAGCGTGTCGCCGCCGAAATTGCCGAAATCGCTTTATTGCTTTGGCAGAAGGGCTGGGCGGAGGCCGGGGCGGGTAATATCTCAGTAAATGTAACAGAGTTTTACCCGGGGATCCGCATGGATTTCCGCACTTTTCCGATGGTCCCCCTGGAAGTGAAATACCCTGCCCTTGCCCATAATTACCTTTTCATCACCGCGAAAGGATCACGGATGAGGAACCTCGCAAAAGATCCGGGTGCAGGGCTTTGCCTGGTCAAGATCTCCAAAAAGGGCGACGAATACCAGGTACTGTTTGAAGATCCTGAGACTCCCCTGTATCCTTCCTCTGAACTTCCTTCGCATTTTGCCATCCATAACCAACTGGTGAAAGGGGGAAGAGGGGGAGAGGAGAAGGCTGTGGTGCATACCCATTGTCACGAGCTGATCGCCCTTTCGCATGATAAGAAGCTACAGAGCGAAGCGGCCATGAATGAAGTCCTGCTGAATATGCATACTGAAACGGCATTTTTCATCCCGGAAGGCATCGGTTATGTACCGCTGGCTGAGCCGGGTTCACTGGCGCTGGCAAAGGCTACCCTCAAATCATTGAAAAACCACAAGGTCGTTCTCTGGGAAAAGCACGGCTGCCTGGCCACAGGGAAAGATGTCAATGAGGCGTTTGACCGGATCGACCTGATGGCGAAAGCGGCAAGGATTTATTTGCTATCTAAAGGGCTTGGTTTATACTAATTCCTTTATTTTTTCAACACATAGACACATAGAGCACATAGGTTTCACATAGAATTCTATTGTGTTTTTCTATTGTGTTCTATGTGCCTATGTGGTTAATTTAAGCTGGATTAAGCACAACACTATGGATTAACGCTCCAGCCATAGTCGATATATTCCCAGGTCACGTCGTTATCTTTAACTTTCAGCAGCAGGAAGCCCTCTTCAGTACCAAGATACGGCCCTTCCCACCAGGCGGCGGAAACAGCCCCGCCAGTGACATAATCTGTGCCGAAAACATGCATTGTTTCGTAGTAATGGAGATGGCCCTGGAGCACCAGCTTGAGGTTATGGTCTTTGAACATATCCAGGACTTCTTTTGCATTGACGATCACTTCGCCGCGTTCGTTGGCCGCCAGGGCGCCGCGCAGGACCTGTGCCTCGGTGGTCAGGAATGGGATATGGGTTGAAATGACGATCGGCGTTTCTTTGGGGATGTTAGCGAGTTGTTCTTTGATCCACAGCACCTGGCCGGCATCGATGCCACCTTCATAGCCGCCCTTGCCGTCTTTCACCACTGAATCGAGCAGCAGGAAAATCCAGCCGTTGCGGTCGATACGCTGAAACCTTGGCCCGATGCGGTTCCCGAACATCTGCTTGCCGTATTCCGGGTGGTTGGTATCGGCATCTTTCAGGACATACCAGCCATAATGCTCGTGGTTGCCGATCGTGTTAAAAACCGGCATTTTGAATTCGGTGATCATGGCCGTATAAATATTATAAAGCGAATCGGCCCGGCCATAGGTCTGCCCCAGGGCATCCATGACCAGGTCGCCGCCGGTAATGACGAAATCGGGTTGCAATTCGTTCACTTTGGTGATAGCCTTACGGAATCCCGAGATAGCGTTATTCTCGCGCTGGACGTGGATATCGGTCAGAAAGGCAAAGCTGAACTGATTGGCGGGTTTTTCCGCCGGGGGCTGATTTGTGGTGCAGGAAGCGGCAAGCAGGATGATGGCTGCAATGAAAATGTTCCGGGTGAAGTGCATAATGAAGGGAATTAATTTTAAAGCCAAGATAGTTTTTTTAACTTTATCTCTTCAATTACCCATCGTATGAAAACCTTAATAAAGCATTTTCTTATCATATCTTCAGCTTTAATTTATTGTCAGAACTCAGGCGCACAGGGATTGACGGGCCCTGAAGACCTCGACGCCATTCATTACGAGATCCATATCAATAACATAGATTTCCAGGACAAATCGATCACGGGATCTGCCACTGTTACCCTGACCCCCGTCACCGGCCCTGTTGCTTCCATCGATCTTGAACTTGTCCAGCTTTCGGCTTCTGCCGTATGGCTCAATGGCAACCCGGTATCAGATTTTACTCAGACTGACAGCCTGGTTATAATTGTCCCCCCTTCCCCTCTTCTCCCCGGCGATACAGCTACAGTTAGGATCGACTACCAGGGCATCCCTTTTCACGAAGCCTGGGGCGGATTTCACTTTTCCGGCGAGTATGCTTTCAACCTGGGAGTCGGATTTGTCAGCCTGCCGCATAACCTTGGCAAGACCTGGTTTCCCTGCGTGGATAATTTTACGGACCGTGCGACTTACGATGTTTACTGCACCCTCCCCGAAGGGAAAATGGCCGTTGGAGGAGGCATGTTAACCGAAGTCATTGATAACGGGAATGGCACTACCACCTGGCACTGGCACCTTGCGCAGACCATACCGACCTACCTGGCTTCACTGGCTGCAGGAAGCTATATACCGGTGAGCGATACTTTCCAGGGCATCAACGGCCAGGTTCCAATTGATGTCTATGCCAGGCCGCAGGATACCAATAAAGTGGAAGGATCGTTCATTCACCTTAAAGAGATCCTTGCCATTTTTGAAGGATGCATGGGCCCTTATTCATGGGACCGGGTGGGCTATACCAGCTGTGCGATAGGTTCGATGGAGCACGCCACCAATATTTTCATCCCGCACGGCTTTATCTCCGGCAATACGGCCAATGAAGCCACCATTGCACATGAGCTTGCCCATATGTGGATGGGGGATGAGGTGACCTGTACTTCTGCGGAGGAAATGTGGATCAATGAAGGATGGGCTACCTTTTTCGGCATGTATTATGCCCTGGCCCTTTATGGCGATGAAGACGGTTATAAGCAGGAAATGAGGGCAAAGCACGGCGGTGTCCTGCAGTATTGCCATACCTCATCGGGCGATGGGTCTTACTTCCCACTGAACGAGATACCCCAGGAGTACACTTACGGGATGGCCGCTTATGACAAAGGTTCCACCGTTTGCCAGGCCCTTCGCTTTTACCTGGGCGACAGCCTCTTTTTCGAAACACTGAAAGCCTTCATCGATGAATTCTCTTTCGATGACGCTTCATCCTATGATATGCGTGATTTCATGACAGGCTATACCGGAATTGACATGAGCGGTTTCTTCGATAATTTCGTCCTGAATTCCGGGACACCTCATTATTCAATCGATTCCTTTGTTGTCGGGATAAATAATAAAGATGTTTACGACGTTACCGTCTTTGCTAAGCAAAAGCGCAAGGGGCCGGCCTTTACGGGAAACGGGAACGTTATGGAGGTGATGTTCATGGATGTAAACTGGAACAAATTTACCGATACTGTTCACTTTGACGGCATGACCGGGTCTTCAGTTAAACTTGTCCCTTTCCTCCCTTCTCTTGTCCTTGTAGATCCGGAAGAGAAGATGTGTGATGCCACGACCGATAAATACAGGACCATTAAAACGACGGGGAGCTATATTTTTGAGAAGACTTTTTTCACCCTGGATGTCGCGGGCATCGGCGATTCGGCATTTGTGCAGGTAACCCACAACTGGGCGCCACCCGACAGCCTGAAGGTTCCTGTTGCCGGCCTTCGGCTGTCGGATTACCGATACTGGCGGATCGACGGCATTTTCCCGGAAGGGTATACGGCTACAGGGAAATTCACCTATTCCTCGCTTAATTTCCTCGACAATACCCTGATCACTTCATCATCCGATACGCTCATCATCCTTTACAGGCCAGGTGCCGCCGATGACTGGCAGGAGATTGGTTTTGAGAAGATAGGCCCGTGGAATGTGGGAAACATTGTAGTTGCGAACCTGCAGCCCGGTGAATATACCTTTGCTGTGAAAGAAGCGGGCGTTGGTAGCTGGGAACCTGATCTTCCAAAAAAAAACGCCATTGAGGTCTATCCCAATCCCTCAGAAGACGGGTTCATGATCACAATTAGCAGTGAAAAAGCCAGCGAACTGAGGATCTACAATGAAATCGGACTACTTGTGAAAGCATTTGCAACAGAGGAGGGCGATAACAGGATAAGCTGGACGCCGGAAGGGCTGGCTGCGGGGACTTATTTGGTGGTGCTCATTCCAAAGGATGATCAAAACCAGGAAGTGCAAAAGGTTATTTATTTGCCATAAAAGCCACAAAGACACGAAATAACACAAAAAGCAAAATATTTATGCAATAACTTTTGTGATATTTAGTGTATTAGTGCTTTGGTGGCAAAAAAGGCAATTTCAGAACACTTACATCTTAACTCTTACATCGTCAATGAACCAACTCCCTTCCCACCGCCTCCTTTCGCTCGATGCGCTCCGCGGATTCGACATGTTCTGGATCATCGGTGCGGAAGGGATCATCCATACGCTGAAAGAAGCCACGGGATGGGGCTGGGCCGCCTGGATGTCGGGCCAGCTTGAGCATGTGGAATGGAACGGTTTCCGGTTCTACGACCTGATCTTCCCGCTGTTCCTATTCCTGAGCGGGGCTACCATGCCTTTCTCCCTTACAAGAAAACTCGAGAAAGGGATTCCGAAAAGAGAGATTTATCTTCATGTGGTAAAACGGGGCCTGATGCTTGTATTGTTAGGTTGCATCTATAACGGCCTGTTCCGGCTGGATTTTGAAAACCAGCGCTATGCCAGCGTCCTTGCCCAGATTGGTATCGCCTGGATGCTGGCCGCGTTCATCTTCCTTAACACAGGATGGAAAGGACAGCTTGGCTGGGTCATCGGGATCGTGCTTGGCTACTGGGCCGCCTTGAAGCTGATACCCGTGCCCGGCTTCGGCGCCGGAGACCTTTCACGGGAAGGCAGCCTGGTTACCTATATCGACCAGTTGCTGTTGCCAGGGAAGATGCACGAAGGGATATTCGATCCTGAAGGCATCCTGGTAAAAATACCTGCCACGGCAACCGCTCTGCTGGGCGCGCTGGCCGGATGGTGGCTGAAACAAAAGAACACAACGGAATACCGGAAAGTGGCATATATGCTAGCCGCTTCTGTAGTATTTTTTATCCTGGCTTACCTTATCGGGCTTTCTTTTCCCATCAATAAAAAACTCTGGTCATCATCTTTTATCTTCCAGACCGCCGCCTGCAGCACATTATTACTGGCACTCTTCTACCTGGTAATCGACGTCTGGAAGGTAAGCAAATGGGCATTTTTCTTTGTCGTGATCGGAATGAACCCCATCACAATTTATATGGCCACGGGAATCATCGACTTCTGGCATATTTCCGAATATTTCTTCGGCGGGTTTGCGCGGCTTGCCGGCGAGACCTGGACGGTTTTTATCCTGGTGACAGGCATGGTGCTGATCGAATGGGGATTTCTTTATTTCCTTTACAGGAAGAAGATTTTCTTACGGGTTTAAAATGAAATATTGTTACACTCCAAAAGGTTTAACTTTAGTGTAATTTAGTGCTTTAGTGCTTTAGTGGCCATAATAAGCCTTTTTGATTATGAAAAAATCAGTCTTTTTTTTCCTGTTGATTGTTTCGCCGTTTCTCAGCCTTGGGCAGGAAATCCTGTACCAGGATAATTTCGATCGAAATTTCAACCAGTGGACGCTGTCTGGCAATTTTATCCAGCCTGTTTTTAAGGATGGGAAAATGAGCATGAAAGGTTATTCGGATGAAGACCTGGCGGTCGTCCTTAGCCAGGTTGTGATCGATCCGGCCAAAGACTTTTCTATCAGCTGCAGCTTTTCATACAGCGGCGGGACGTATGGGAATCATATTGGGGTCATTCTGTCGGATGAAAGCCATTCCGATGACACGCGGAATTATTTCTTCATGCTGATGCCGGGTGAAGCTTACGAAATCGTCTATTCTTATACAACACAGTACAACCTGCGGTTTCTTCCTTATTATCCGCGGGTAATAGTCAAGGACCTCGCGAAGACTGAAGGGGAGAAGATCGAATTTCTGTTCAAAAACACCGGAGGAATGTGGGATTTTTATATCAACGGCCAAAGGGCCTGGAGCAAAGCCGATCCGGGGATATGCATAACATCCATTGGATTTTTCAGCATGGGTATGAGGGAGTTGAAGGTCGACCACATGGTGATCATGCAGGATGGCTGGAGGAATATCAACCTCATCGATACATCTGAAGTACATTATAATAAAGAAAACCTGGGGGAGAATATCAATACAGCAGCTGCAGAGTTGCTGCCCATCATTTCGGCCGACGGGCAGATCCTTTATTTATGTGTCCAGGATGATAAGGCCAATACCGGTGGCGAGAAAGACCAGGATATCTGGTATTCCGAACAAAATCCGGATGGTAGCTGGACAAAGCGCGTAAACATCGGGGATCCCCTGAACAATACCGCTTCAAACTTTGTGAACTATGTTGCCCCCGGCAATAATATTCTCTGGTTAGGCAACCGCTATGATCCAGGCGGTATCCCGGGGGGCGACGGGCTGTCGGTCTCCCACCGGACGGAAGATGGCTGGAGTATCCCGGATCCGGTCGAGATCGACAACTATTACAACAGCAACCGATATATCAGCGTAACCTATTCCCCAAGCGGCAAAACGCTGATCCTGTCGATCGAAAGGGCAGACACCTATGGTTGCAAAGACCTGTATGTTTCCCATTTGAAAGACGACGGGACGTGGACGGAACCGCAAAACATGGGGCCCGGGATCAATACTTTTGGCGATGAAATATCTCCTTTCCTGGCTGCGGATAATGCAACCCTTTATTTTGCCTCCTATGGCTATCCCGGTTACGGCAATTATGATATCTTCATTACCCGGAGGCTTGATGAAAGCTGGACCTCATGGTCGGAGCCGAAAAATATGGGCCCGAACATCAACAGCGAGGGTGGCGATGCCTATTTCACCATTCCTGTCGTCGGGGAATATTCTTACCTGGTTTCCTCCCGGAACACTTTTGGCGGGGCCGATATTTTCAGGGTAAAAGTTGCGGAAATTGCCAGGCCGAATCCTGTCGCCCTCATCAATGGACAGGTTTACGACCAGGAAACAAATCAGAGCATTGAAGCTGAGATCACGTATTTCGACCTGGAAACAAACGAAGAGATCGGCAGGGCCAGGTCAGATCCCGATGACGGCTCATACAAAATAGCCCTTCCTTCCGGCCATAAGTATTCCTATTTTGCCCATATAGATGGCTATTTTTCGGTGAGCGAGAACATCGACCTGACCGGGTTGAAGGAATATTCGGAAATTAAGAAAGACCTGTACCTGGCGCCACTTAAGGTTGGCGAGACGTTCAGGCTGAACAATATCTTCTTCGATTTTGATAAGTCTGAGCTGCTGGAAGCATCGATCTTTGAACTCGACAGGCTGATTAAGCACCTGGAAGCCAATCCGAAGATGACCATAAGGATTGCAGGACATACCGACAATGTCGGGAGCGACGCATACAACCAGAAACTCTCGGAAGAACGGGCAAAGGCGGTTTTTACCTACCTGCAAAGCAAAAACCTGGGAAACAGGGCCAGCTCAGTCGGCTATGGCGAATCAAAACCCCAGGCTACCAATGAAACAGATGAAGGCCGTGCGCAAAACCGGCGGGTTGAGTTTGAGGTGCTGAGCATTTAGGGGGGGGCAAGCGGATCCCTCGCTGCGCTTCGGGATGACGCGGTTAGCAGCAGACAACATGAGCGGCGCGGCGCCACTGAAGTATTGAATTCCGACTTCCTTTGTGCCGCGCCGCTCTGGTGTCCTCTCCTTAGGTCGTCATCCCGAAGCGCAGCGAGGGATCACCGGCCGTCCGTCGGGACGAGCAAAATTTAATGTCCGGCCTGGGCGCACAGAACCGGCGGGTTGAGTTTGAGGTGCTGAGCATTTAGGGGGGGGCGCTATTAATGTCCAAATGAAGCCATATTTATTGCAGCGCATTAATTTTCTCTAATTTCATTGAGTTTATATATTTTCAGCTTTTCAATATATGCAGGTACTTTTTTCTGATTTCTTATATTGGAAATCTTTATGTTACCATAATATGTTTTTTTTGAATAAATCATGAACTCATAAGAAGTCCATGCCCAACAATGACTGATATCAATAATCCTAAAAATACGATCAAATTTTATTGCATAAAAAAAATAATTTGCATGACTCCAAAGATAAATATTGATATTCTGGATTTTATAGGGCTTCGATTGCACCAATTTGAGAAAGGAATTTAAATCAAAATAAATGACAGAATCTTTATTTTCATTAAGTTGAATTAAATTTTTAAATATGAATTTGTTAGAAACAATTAAAGATACATGATCCTTAAATGTTTCCACTGTTAATGTATCGCTTTTAGCAAATTGTCCCTTTGATTTTAATGCAAAACAGATGACAAATAAACTTACGAATACCAGGGTAATTTTGCTTGTTAATTTCATTATAATATAATTAATGCCATAAAATGCATTGCGCAAGAATGTAAAATTAGGAATTAGTAATACAAATTGCAAGCGGATCCCTCACCCGCTGAAGCGGGATGACTCCGCCACAGTTTATTTAAAATAGGGAGATAACACAAATCAAATCCTATAAATAAATATGAGATGTGTCAAATTTATTCACTTTGGTTTTTATGGAAAAAGAACTTCAGAGAAGTTCCATATTGGTAGAAAAGGCGGAATAAAGCCATCGTTTTC
>CAYJNJ010000073.1:0-25241 GCA_964371595.1 uncultured Bacteroidales bacterium
TTAAATGCATACGAATGGGTTCCGGAAGCGAAGTACAGCCCATTGCCTTCCAGTGCCGATTCATCCCAGCATCCGTTCGGAACTCCGAAATAACCGTCGTTACGAACATCGCCGAAAGCCTGGTAAGTAAATGCGCCACCTGATCCAAACGTGAACTCATCGTCAGGTAAACAGGACCAGTCATCTGTAGTTCCGATTAACGACCCATCCAGGCACGGTAACGGAACCGACCACCATGAATTGTCACCCATTCCGGGGCCAACAAAGATGGAATATTCCGCGACCCTGACTTTCCATGGACCACCCTGCAAGAGTTCAATGGTCAAAGGCGTTTCAGAAATCCAAATTTCCTGGCTTGCCAGATCACTTCCTTGCGTGTTTGTTACTGTCAGTGTTATGTTGTAGATGTCATCATAAGCATATGTATGAACGGCATTAAAGGTTGTATCGGTCGTCCCGTCTCCGAAATCCCACAGGTATTGTTGACCGTACAGGGAGGTATTGGCACAGGTTACCGTCAATCCATCTGAAGTCACCGAAAAGCTGGCTTCAGGCATATTTCCGGGGATAGGCGGCTCATCTTCGGGATTATCATAATGGACAAGCACGTATCGCCAGTATCCACCGTAATAAGGATCGCCAATTTCGAAGTAATAGTCAGCTTCAATGATCAATGTATCAACGTTTCCGTCAGAGAGTTTTACCAGGTTATACCTTATCGAATCCTGGACCATCGGATCAAGGTCCATTACCTCATAATCGGTCGCCACTCTGTAAGATCCGATAAATGCTCCGTTGCCCAGTGCCCTGAGCTTAGGATCATCGCCTGTTTCCAGAGCATACTGATGTACCCCATCTCCCCAGGCAGAGCAGTCTTCACCGTTAAGATTGATCATATTGTCAGTACCGGAACATAAATAACCCGGTTCGAATATACCTGCATCTGCCCAGAAATCTCCATGCGTAATGTAACTCATGGTCCCATCCCTGCCAAATATCCATTCGTCATTCCACTGACACTGACGGATTGAAATTTCATCGTTGTTCAGCCCTGCTGCCCACCAGATCGATGTGTGGTCATATGGCCCTACCTGCAAGGGGTAACGCTCTGTTGAAACATCATGGATCAACTTCCAGGATTTGGATGTATCGCCGGCCAGGGCAGTCAGTTCAACGGCATTATCCTGGATGCAGCGCACACTGTGTCCATATTCTTTCCCTACATCATTCATACCAGCCGCTGCATCATCATGATCCAGGTTGACAAACCAGGGTGCGGAATATAATTGTGTGGAAGTCCAGAAACTTGCATTCAGTGTCATCCCTCCCAGGAAGGTGCCGTCGGGGGCACACCAGCCGCCGGGCAGCGCTTCAAAGCCACTAGCATCGGTCGCGCCGGTATTCGGGGAAAGCCAGTGGTCCAGCCCGTTTTCTTTCAGCTTACCCCCGGCAACACTCTCTCCACCAAGATAATTTATCATCGTCTGCCATTCAGTCTGAGTAGGCACATGAAATCCGCCAGGACAAATTCCCCTGGCGCCCTCGGCGTCCTCATATTGCATCATCTCATTCCACTGGTATAAAGTGCCATACGTATCGCAATTCTCATCAATATTCTCAAAACAATATTTTTCAATGACATTGTTATCGGTTTGCTCCTGGTAGCTGCTGATCCGGGTCCCCACATTCAAATTCTCCGCCATCCAGAACTGGCTGCCGATCTGAACGGTTGCATAGTTATTATCGTCTTCATCCGTGCACTTAATAAAAAGAAAAGTAACCACCTGGGACTGGCTCGGGACAAGCATTGTGATGGCCCCGTGGATCCCCGATTTTCCCCTGAATTTTAAAATATCTCCAGAAGTATAAGGCATCTCGACCACTGATGAACCATTCTTCAACCCGGGAGGATTAATTAAATAAGAAGATGGGTTATGAACCATTTTCGCATCAATTGTTCCAATATACCTCAAACGGGCCTGCTCATCTGCCGGATTCATGCTTATAATTTTGGATGAATACAAATATTCATCAGCAGAAATTTTAAGGATATAAAGGCCCTTGCCGAGACCATCAATTCTGAAGGAATGCATGCCAGAAGCCAGCTTTTCATGCGAGAACCATATCCTTTTGCCTGTGATGTCAATCAGTTCGATGTTTGCCATGTCTGAAACACCCATTTCGAATATTACCTGGCAAGCACCAGACATTGGGTTTGGAAAGACAAGCAGTCGATGATCCCGATCCGTTTCCTGTTCGTTAATCCCAATAGTAACCGTGAGACTTAAAATATCATTTCCGCCCAAAGATTCTTCAATACCTTGGGTAAGATTTTCAACGATTACCGAATCAACTGTTAAACCGGCCCCCTTAGCAGCGAAACTGATCTCGTAAGTTTGGGCCCGTGCTATAAGGGAGGAAATAATCACCAGTGCGATAAGAGTAATGGTTTTCATGGCAGTGCTTTTCTTGGTTAATAATGAATAAAAATAAGACAAACTGCCGTAAAAACAACATAAAGCTCAAGAAAATAAAAGCATATACCTGTTCATTCCCACTTCACGGCATCAACCGGGTTGCTAACTGCAGCGCGGTAAGTCTGGTAAATGACCGTGACCAGTGCGATAATGAAGGCAATCAGCGCGGAAACAATGAATATCCAGGCAAAATCAAGTACTTCGATACGATAGGCAAACGACTGGAGCCAGTTGTCGACCAGGTAATATGCCACAGGCCAGGCTATGATCGCTGAAATCAGTATCCACTTGCTGAATTCAAAGGAGAGACGGTAGAGCAGCCCGGTGATGGAAGCGCCTAATATTTTCCTGATGCCGATCTCCTTGGTACGCTGCTCGATACTGAACAGCGCAAGGCCATACAATCCCAGGCAGGCGATCAGCATGGCCAGTATGGTGAAGGTGATGAGCAGATCGGCCATCTTTTGCTCCGATTTATACAGGTCCTCGTATTCTTCCTTCATGAAATAATAATCGAAAGGAAAAGCGTGCTCCACATCTTCCCATTTCTGCCGGAGCTGTTCGTCGCTTTGTTCGGTATTTCCCGGATGCAGCCTGACAGCAAGGAAATCAGGATCTTTTTTATTAAGGATAATGATCGAAGGCTCAATGGCATCGTGCAAGGATTTGAAATGAAAGTCTTCGACAACACCGACAACGGTATAATAAGTGGGAATACTGTCGCCCTGGCCGAAATTATAGATCTTTTTACCAATAGGCTCCGTCCAGCCCAGCTTATTAACCAGCGCCTCATTAATTATCGTTGCGGTTGAATCGGTCCCGAATTCTTTCGAAAGCTTCCTCCCATCCTTTAATTTCATTCCGAAAACATCGATGAAATCATAATCGGCAGTAAGTGTATAAAGTATCCATGGCGATTTATTGTCGACGCCTTCAGGCGTGTAGCCCATCCCGCTGATACTGGCGCCGGGCGTCGAGGAGGTGAGACTGATCATTTTGACGGAAGGGAGCTGCTCAAATTCATTTTTCAGGATGTTAGCCTTCTCCTTCAACCGGTCAGCTTTTAACGGGATAATGACGAGATTTTCCTGATCGAAACCCATTTTCTTATCCCGGACATAGCTCATCTGCATGAAAATTAGCCATGTACCCACCAGCAATGCGATGGAAATCGAAAATTGCAGGACTACCAGCAGGTTGCGAAGAAATGATTTTTTCAGCCCTTTGTTAAGTTCGCCTTTAATGGCCCGGATCGGCTTAAAAGATGACAGTATCAAAGCGGGGTATGTGCCGGCAAAGAAACCTACGAATATGGCCAGGGCCAGGATGACAAGTATTGTGGAGGGCCGGTGGAAATATGGCTCAAGCTCGAGGCCTGTCATATGGTTAAAAACCGGAAGGAGCGCTTCTACAAGGACAAAAGCCAGCAGCATGCAAATCAGGCTCAGGAGCATGGATTCGCCAAGGAATTGCCAGACGAGTTGCTGCCGGGTAGCGCCGGAGACCTTTCGCATGCCCACTTCGCGGCTCCGCTTCGACGAGCGTGCCGTAGAGAGGTTCATGAAATTGATACAGGCGATGACCAGGATGAATATGGCCACAGCGGAAAAAATATAGATGTAGGAGATGTCGCTGTTGGGCTCCAGCTCAGCCATCAGGTTGGAATGTAAATGGATGCCGGCAAGGGGCTGCAGGTAAGGGGTCATTTCAATATTGAATGCTTCAGCTTCTTCACCAAATCCATCGCGGATAACCATCCTGATTTTTTCCTCAAAAGCGGCGGCATCAGTGCCGGGCTGAAGCCTTATGTAGGAATGAAGAAACAACGAGCCCCAGTCATCATAATGCCCACCCCGCGGCCCGTTGATAAGGGTGCTGAGTGATCCCAGCATGGTGAATTTCAGGTGCGTATTCCCGGGCAGATCTTCCAGAATGCCGGTAACCTTCAGGCTTTGCTCATCATTCAAACGAAGCATTTTTCCCATAGGATCATTTCGCCCGAAGTACTTACGGGCAACCGACTCCGTTAGCACCAGGCTGTTAGGCTCCGCGAGGGCGGTGGCAGGATCGCCCTGCAGCATTTTAAAAGTAAAAACGTCCAGGAATGAAGTATCCACGAAGTAAAGGCCATCGACATAAAACCGCTTATCGTCAACCGCCAGGAAAATATTTTCATCCGATTTATCTATCCTGGTGTATGACCTGATTTCAGGGTACTTCTGCCTGATAGCAGCAGCTAACGGAGGCATGGAAACCGCTACATCGAAAAAGTCTTCGGCAAACCTGCCTTTCACGGCAAGCCGGTAGATATCTTCTTGATCTTCGTGGAATTTATCGTAACTTACTTCATACGAAATATATGTGAAGATGATGATGCAGGTTGTGATGCCGATCACAAGCCCTGAAAGGTTAATCAACGTATAACCCCGGTACCGCCAGAAATTACGTAAGGTCGTTTTCAGGTAATTTTCAAACATTTCCCATCAATTTACTCCCACTTCACTGCATCAACCGGGTTGCTGGAAGCCGCCCTGATGATGTAAAAACTGATGGTGGCCATGCCCACCACGAACGCTAGCAAACCGGCCAGGATGAAATAGTAAAAGTTGAGGTCGGTGTGATAGATAAAGCTTTCACTGAGCCAGATATCAAGGCGCCACCATGCCACCGGAACGGCTAAAACGAAAGCGATGAGGATCAGGATGACGAATTCTTTGTATAACATTCCAAGGATACTTCCTATCGAAGCCCCGAGTATCTTCCTGATGCCGATTTCTTTTGTCCGTTGTTCTGCAACGAAGGATGAAAGGCCTAACAGTCCAAGCAGTGCAATGAAAATGGTGATGATCGTGGCAATATTAAAAATGATACCGATCTTTTGCTCGCCTTCATACTGCTCTTCAAGGATCTGGGTAACATAGCGGAAATCAAATGGCCGCCCGGCGCCGAAGGAGTTCCATTTTTCCTCGTTATAGGCCAGCGCTTCCTTTTCCCTTCCCTCCTCAATCCGGGCCGTCATCAGCCATCGGGGCTCCGGGCTGATGAAAAAGATGATGGGTTCAATTTTATTGTGGAGCGAACGGTAATGAAAATCTTTAACAACACCAATCACTTTCATTATCCTCCCTTCATCCCCTTCAAGATCAAAGCCATACTGCAGCTTTTTGCCGATGGGATCATCCTCCCACCCCAGTATTTTAGCACCGGTTTCATTGATCAGTACGGCTTCGGTCTTATCAGTTCCCATATTACGGTCAAAATCCCTTCCTTTAATGATCTCCATTCCCATGGTTTTGACATAATCGTAATCGGTCTGGGCCAGGATCAGCGCCATTTCAGCCATCTCATCCTCCCTTTCCACCCTCAGCACCTGGATCCAGTTGATATCCCCGGGTACACCGGTGGAATTGGTCACACTTAAAACCGCGGGATTTTGCAGTAATTCGTTCTTAAAGGATTCGGCTTTGGTCCTGAAGGTTGAATCCTGCATCTCCATCACGACCAGGTTATCTTTTTTGAAACCGAGGTCGGTGTTACGGAGAAAATTCAGCTGGCCTGACACGACGATGGTTCCGATGATCATGATGATGGCTATGAAAAATTGGATGACAACCAGCGCCCGTCTAAGGAAGCCGCTTTTCTTTCCTGCTTTTGAAACAGTCCCTTTCAATACCGTCATCGGGACAAATGAAGAAAGGTAAAACGATGGGTAACTGCCTGAAATAAAACCGACAAGAAGGGTGATCAGCAATACCATGCCTAAGACAAATGGCTGGGCAAACAATGAAAATTCGAGGGTTTTCCCTGAGAGCTGGTTGAAATCAGGCAGGAGGATAAAGACGATGCAAAGCGCAATGACAAGCGCTATGACCGCCATAGCCACCGATTCGGAGAGGAACTGGGTGATAAGCTGCTTGCGGTAAGCGCCGACGACTTTTCTCATCCCCACTTCCCTGGCCCTGTTGGCCGATCGGGCAGTGGCCATATTCATGTAGTTGATGGTGGCCAGGAGTAATATAAAGAAGGCTACTGCGGTGAATATGAAGACATAAGCCATGTTACCGGTAGGCAGCTCGGCACCGAGGCCCTGCGAAAAATGAGTTTTTGCAAGAGGCGTATACCGCATTTCAAAGCTTGCGTTGATCTGATCACCAATTGGCTTCATATACTTATCGTAGAACGAAGGGAATTTATCAACCATGCTCTGCATACTGGCATTTTCATTCAGAAGGACGAAAGTATAAACGCCGATATTCCAGAACGACATAGGTTCCATGTTGTTAAAATTATCCCTGCCGACGATTTCCACGAGTGATGTCACCGAAAGCAGGGCATCATATCTCAGGTGTGAATTGGCCGGCTGGTTTTCAATGACCCCGGTCACTTTGTAAGATCTTCCCGATCCCGTCTCTATCATTTCTCCTATCGGATCTTTATCCCCGAAATATTTCTCAGCGATCTTTTCGGTCAGCACCATGGTGAAGGGCTCGGTAAGTGCCTTATCAGGCGAGCCTTTCAGGTAATTGATGGTAAAGACCTCGGCAATATTTGAATCAGCAAAATAGAAATTGTCTTCATAATATTCCTTTTCATTATACCTGAACAGGGTATTTCCGGCATCATTAAGCCTGACAAATGCCTCGACTTCCGGGAATTCCAGCTTGAATGCAGGGCCCATCGGGACAGGGACAATGGCAAAAAGATCATGACGGTTGGAAATAGTAAAATCCGATTCGATGCGATAGATCCGTTCATGCTTTTCATTGTGCTTATCATAGGTTACCTCATCCCTGACATAAAGCAGGATAAAGATAAAAGCCGCAAGGCCAATGGAAAGGCCGAGGATATTGAGCAAAGCATAGAACTTATTTCTCAAAAGGTTGCGGAAAGCCGAAATCAGGAAGTTTTTGAGCATGGTTTTATGGTTCAATTGTTCAATTGCTAAATTGTTAAATTGTTAAATTGTTAAATGCATTCAACATTCAACATTCAACATTCAGCATTTCTTAGCCCCGTATATTCTCCGTCACGATCTGCCCGTCGAACAGGCGGATGATGCGGTGGGCGTACTCTGCATCGCGCTGCGAGTGTGTTACGATGATGAGGGTCGTGCCCTGCTGGTTCAGTCGTTCGAGCAGGTTCATCACTTCCTCGCCATTGGCTGAATCGAGGTTACCGGTTGGCTCATCGGCAAGGATCAGCTTGGGGTTGGCTACTACGGCGCGGGCTACAGCAACACGCTGCTGCTGACCGCCTGACAATTGCAGCGGGAAATGCTTCCTGCGGTGTGTGATCTGCATCTGCTCGAGGGCTTCAGCCACCCTGCGCTTTCTCTCACTGGCGGATAAACCAAGATAGATCAATGGCAGTTCTACGTTTTCAAAGACGTTGAGTTCGTCGATCAGGTTGAAATTCTGGAATACAAACCCGATATTTTCCTTCCGCATCCGGGCACGCTGACGTTCATTGAAACGCGATACCTCGTCGCCGTTGAAAAAGTACTCCCCTCCCGACGGATTGTCAAGAAGGCCGAGTATGTTCAGTAAAGTCGATTTGCCACATCCCGAAGGGCCCATGATAGCCACAAATTCCCCGGGTTTGATGCCGAAACTGACATTGTTCAGTGCAGTTGTCTCTACCTCATCGGTACGAAAGATTTTGGTTAAATTGACGGTTTTAATCATTTTGTTTCAGATTTTATGTCTTAGACGGTTATTAATTTCATTTCGTTACTATTCATATTTCAAAGTTTCAACAGGATTAAGCATTGAAGCTTTAATAGCCCGGTAGCTGATGATCAGCATCGATATTCCCAGCGCAAACACTCCCGAGAGGATGAAGATCCATGCATTGAATGGCACCCTGATCGCGAATTGCTGCAGGAATAGTGAATCCACCAGGAAATAGGCGGCCGGCCAGGCTATGACCATGGCGATCAGGATCAGCCAGGTAAATTCTTTCTGTAACAACAACAGGATGTTCAGGACCGATGCCCCCATCACTTTCCGGATACCGATCTCCTTGGTCCTTTTTTCAGCCATAAAAGAGGCCAGGCCAAACAGTCCCATCGCGGCCACGAATAGTATCAGCAGTGTAAATGCCATCGCAAGGTTCCCAAGGTTTCTTTCATCCTTGTATAAGCGGTTTAATTCATCCTTCAGCATGAAATAATCAAATGGCTTATCTTTCTCAAATTCAGTCCATTTTGATTCAAGATAAGCTGTTACCTTTTGGGCATCACCGCCTTTATAACGAATTGCGGCATATTTCATGAAGAAATTGATCTCCCCGGGTTTCTCCTTCATATTCAGGATAAATGGCCCGCCGGATTCACGGAATGAAGTCGGCTGGAAATCCTGGAAAACACCTATGATATTCTCATCACCGCTCAGCGACCTGAATTTCTTACCCAGGGCCTCCTCGTTTGACGACCATCCCATATGCTTCACCAACGATTCATTGACAAGCAACCCCTTTTCAGGATCAGTCTTGTTTTCGCGGTTATAATCCCTGCCAGCAACTATTTTAATCCCGAAGGTTTCCACGAAATCATATCTTACCACCAGGGCGGGAAAAAACCTCCATTCCTTGTCTTTCATGCCCTCAAACCAGAATTCATGGGTATTATGGGATGCCCCGATAATATCGGCCAGTGCAGTGACATTGACGATATCAGGATTTTTCATCAGTTCGTTCCTGAAGGTTTCAAAATCCCTTGAAACTTTGGTTTGGTTGATCCTCATCATAATGACCTGGTCCTGTTCAAAGCCCAGGTCTGCTTTTCTCATATAATTTACCTGCCTGAAAATCATTATTGTACCGATAATAAGACCGATGGAGATGGTGAACTGGAAGACGACGAGGATCTTGCGTGCCAGTCCGCTCTTTGCGAAGCTCATTTTGCTTCCGCGAAGTATGGATATGGGTTTGAATGAGGAAAGATACAATGCGGGATAAGCTCCTGACATCAACCCCATGAAAATCCAGAGGCCACCCAGGTAAGCCAGGTTCAGAGGGCTTAGCAGGAAATCAAACCTTATCATTTTATCAGTCATGCTGTTAAAGCTGGGCAGGCACAATTCAATAAGAAGCAAAGCCAGCAGAAAAGCAATCAGGGTCATGACGAGGGATTCGCCGATAAACTGCGTGAACAGTTTCATCCGGTCGGCGCCGGTCACTTTCCTGATCCCGATCTCCCTTGCCCTTGTACCGGCCGTTGCGGTCGAAAGGTTCATAAAATTGATGGCGGCGATCATCAGGAGAAATACAGCAATGACGGATAATACAATGATATAGGTATAATTGCTGTTCGGCTTGATCTCATAATCCAGGCGGGAATGCAGATGGATATCGGTCAGGTTTTGAAGGTACATCACGATGCTTTCGCGCTGGGCATCGTAGTAAAAGTTCTGGATGAAAGCAGGGAAATTCGCCTCAAGCTGGTCGGGTGTAACCCCTTCGGCGAGGACAGCATAAGTCCAACAGGGGTTCCAAACCCAGGTGCCGGGCAGCCTGCCTCCCCAGATCTGCTTCATGGAACTAAGCGAGGCCATGAAATCGAAGCGCAGATGGGTCTGGCGCGGCATATCCTCAATCACCCCGGTTACTTTCAAAGGAAGGACCGTTTCGAACTCGAATATCTTCCCTAACGGGTCCTCATTCTTGAAATACTTGCGGGCAGTCGATTCGGTGATAACCACCGAATTCGGCTCCTGGAGCGCTGTTTCGGGATCACCCATGATGAACCGGTGATCAAAAATGGTAAAGAATGTCGAATCAGCAAAGAAAAAGGCACTTTCATTAAATTTCTGCCCTTCATACTCTATCAGGGCCCGGTCGGATTGAAAATTAAAAACCCGCACCACTTCTTCAATCATTTCAGGGTATTCCGATTTCAATGTGTATGCTACCGGGAAAGGCATGCTGGCCGAATTCTCCCCGACCCCGCCGAAATCATAGATCATGCAAACCCTTGAGATCCTGTCCGACTTTTTAAAATGCCGGGCGTAGCTCAGCTCATCAAATACGTACATCATGATCAGGATAAAACTCGTGATCCCGATTGCCAGTCCGAGGATGTTAATCAGGCTGTATATCCTTTTCTTAACAAAGCTCCTGAGGAATATTTTGAAGAAAGTTAGTAGCATACCATTTTCTATTAAAATTCCTTAACTTAGACTGCCGACTGCCGACTGCCGACTGCCGACTGCCGACTGCCGACTGCCGCCTATTGACTTTTCCGTCTGAACATCAGCGGCACATTGTCGCCAACCGGGGCACCGATTTCAACCAGTTCCCAGTCCTGTTCATGCGAAGCGATCTTGTGCCTCAGCACAGTTACTTTATCCTTAGGCGGAACCCCTTCGGCCTCAAAATTGACCAGTTCAACCCTGTAATGGATTATTTTTTTCCGCCCGTTGATCGTCACTTCGATCTCTACATTCTGTTCAGGCTCAAAATCCGGTACTACAATTACAATTTCGCGCATATTGGTTATTGGTTAGTAGTTATTGGTCATTAGTCATTAGTCATTAGTCTTAAGTCTTAAGTCGGAAGTTATGACCAAAGACTAAAGACTAAAGACTTATTTTAATACTAGTTTATCTTTATTTCCAAAATTCTCATACGACGACACGACAACCTGTTCGCCTTCTTCAAGGCCTTCCAGGACCTCGTAGAAACGGGTATTCTGCCTGCCGAGCTTAATATTTCTTTTTATTGCATAATCACCTGAAGGATCAACTACATAGACCCAGTTACCGCCGGTCTGCTGAAAAAAGCCTCCCCTTTTCAGGATCAGGGCCTCGGTTGGCGTACTGAACTGCAGGCGCATCTGGATCGTCTGGCCCCGCTTGATGTTATCGGGAACCTCGCTGCTGAAGAGCATATCTACCTGGAAAGCGCCGCCGGTTACCCCGGTATAGATCTTACTTACATATAGCTGGTAGGTCTTTCCCCCGAAATCCAGCTCAGCTTCCTGGCCCTGCACCACCCTCGACACATAACGTTCGTCGATGCTCGCCCTCATCTTATAGCCATCCATAATATCGATCTGTCCCAGCCTTTCACCTGCCGAGCGGGTCTCACCGATTTCGACATTGAAAGAAGAAAGCACCCCGTCAGCCGGGGCACGGACCTCTAACTTCTCCATATTACTGCGTAAAAGGGAAAGATTTGTCTTCATCCGTTCGACAGAGGCGGCGATCTGCTTCTTCTGCTCCTCGGCCGAAATCGAGTCGAGCCGCTGAAGTTCCAGGCTGATTATCAGTTGTCTGCTGGAAAAATCAAAATCCCGCTTTGCATCCTGGTATTCTTTCAATGTATAAACACCATCGTCATAAAGTTTCTGGGCCCGTTCAAATTCGGTTTTCACTTCATCGATCTGGTAAAGCAGGTTGGTGATCTCCCTGGCCCGGATAAACTTATTCTGTTCCAAAGAAATCCGCGAATTCTGAAGATTATTGATGGCATCATACATGCGCGTCTCCTGGTCCATGTAACTCAACTGCATATTGGCGTTGCTGAGCTTCAGGATCACATCGCCTTCTTTGACTTCAGCCCCGTCTTCAACATATTTGGTTTCCACTGTCCCGCCTAGAACGGCATCGATATAGATCGTGGTGCGGGGCTGGACTACACCGTCGACCGGGATAAACTCCTGGAATTTGTCGAGGGTGACAGCTGCAATGGTGACCTGGTTCTTTTCTACCGTAAGCCGGCTCGAGCGGTCACGCAGAAATAAAAGGTAGAATAGAAAAAAAGCAAATACCGCAATGGCGGTATATTGCAGTATCTTCCTCGTAGTCCATTTTTTCTTTTCTATTATCCTGTCCATGAAATCTGGTTTTTGGGATTTATGCTTAAACTAAATTCATGCCATTAACTGTATAATATTGTTAATCTGAATATTAGATAAGGTGTTTTAATAACAGGTGTTCAAAATCGTTCAGTTTCTTGTACACTGGCGAACAATATTTTATACCTTTATCTTTTCGTTTAGAAGATTATTACCCTATGAATGATATCCTGGAAAAAATCCCGGCACGCATCCTCATCGTAGATGATGATAAGGATGTACTGCTGGCTGCCCGCCTGTTTTTAAAACAGCATGTCGAAGTGGTCCACACAGAAGAGAACCCGGACAACCTCCCGGCACTGATAAACAACGAGAACTACGACATGGTGCTGCTTGACATGAACTTCGCGCCGGATGCCACCAGCGGTAAAGAAGGATTCCACTGGCTCAACAAGATCCTCGAAATCGATCCGTCCATCGTGGTGATCCTGATTACAGGTTATGGGGATATTGAACTTGCAGTGCAGGGCATTAAAGAAGGCGCGACCAATTTCCTTCTGAAACCCTGGGAAAACAAAAAACTCCTGGCCACGATCAAAACATCCCTGCAGCTCAGGCAATCGAAGGTGGAGTTACAGGATTTAAGGGCGCGGCAAAAAGTAATGATGGCCGATCAGAACCAGCCCTATGTCACTATAATCGGGAATTCACCAGCAATGCAAAAAGTACTGGCATCGGCCCAGAAAGTAGCAATAACAGAAGCCAATGTCCTGGTCCTTGGAGAAAACGGTACCGGTAAAGAGCTGATTGCCAGGGCTATTCACAGGGCTTCCGCCCGTAAAGATGAAGTCTTCATCAGTGTCGACCTTGGTGCAATCAGTGAGTCCCTCTTTGAAAGCGAGCTCTTCGGCTTTAAAAAAGGTGCCTTTACCGATGCCAAAGAAGACCGTGCAGGTCGGTTCGAAGCTGCCAATAAAGGGTCGATTTTTCTGGATGAAATCGGTAACCTCACCCTTTCACTGCAATCGAAGCTGCTCAGTGTACTGCAAAACAGGAACGTTGTCAGGCTGGGCACCAACAAGGAAATACCCATCGATGTAAGGTTGATCTGTGCCACCAATATGCCCCTGTACCAGATGGTGAAAGAGGGTAAATTCAGGCAGGACCTTCTTTACAGGATCAACACCGTCGAGGTCTATGTGCCCTCATTACGTGAAAGGTTAGAAGATATCCCACTTTTGCTCGACCATTTCCTGGAAATATATTGTAAAAAATACAAGATACCTTCAAAAAGGATTGGCGAGGATACGCTTTCAAGGCTGAAGAAGCATGACTGGCCGGGAAACATCAGGGAACTGCAGCATTCCGTGGAAAGGGCCGTGATCATGAGCGACTCGCACATACTCCAGCCTCATGACTTTTTCCTTTCCGGTCCCGGCGACGAAAAAAATGATAACCTTGACCTCGACAACCTGAACCTTGAAGAAGCCGAAAGGATGCTGGTTCGCAAGGTCATCGACAAGCACGGGGGAAATATCAGCAAAGCAGCGAAAGAGCTGGGCCTGACAAGGGCATCACTTTACAGGAGAATAGAAAAATATGGTCTTTAAACGGTTCAGGATAGCAATTGGCTGGAGGATCATTTTAATGGTCCTGACGCTATTATTGTTTTTTCTCCTCCTGGATCTGCCCCGTTACCGCTTTTCAGCATTTATCATCGCTATCATTTTCATTCTTGAAGTAATTCTGCTGGTAAGGTTTGTGGAAAGAACAAACCGTAGGCTTACCCGCTTTTTTGAAAGTATCAGGTATGCCGATTTTTCCAGCTCTTTCTCTGATCCCGGCCTGGGAAAAAGCTTTGAGGACCTCTCCCGCGAGTTCAACCAGGTGATTGAAGTGTTCAGGAAATATCGTACTGAAAAAGAAGAAAGTTTCAATTACCTGCAGACTGTAATTCAGCATATTCCAATTGGGATCATCGTGTTCCGCCATGACGGCAAGGTTGAAGTTTACAACCAGGCGATGTTCAAAATGCTAAAGATCAGGAATATAAGATTTGTTGCCGACCTGAATAAAGTAAAGGACGAACTTCCGCCAACATTAATGGGATTGAAAGCCGGCGACAGTACCCTTTTCAAAGTATTCACCGGCGATGAGCTTTTACAGCTTTCCATGACAGCCACCGAGTTCCGTATGCAGGGATCAGATCTTACCCTGGTTTCGATGCAGAATATCAGCTCGGAACTGGATGAAAAAGAGATCGAATCCTGGCAGAAGATGATCCGTGTCCTTACCCATGAGATCATGAATTCGATCACTCCAATCACTTCGCTTGCCTCAACAGTCCATGATATGACTGTAAGACGGGAAGACGGGAAGATCAGCCTGAGAAAACTGGATAAAGAAGATGTCGAAAGCATTGATTCTGCGCTTACTACGATACAGAACCGGAGCCAGGGCCTTTTGAATTTCGTTGAAGTTTACAGGGACCTGACACGGATACCCAAGCCAAATTTCAGGTATTTCCGTGTCCAGGAACTTCTCGATCGGTGCAGTCTACTCTTAAAGCCCAGGATGGAAGAATTGCATATTGACTGCTCGGCAAAAGTTTTCCCTTCTGATTTAATGATCACAGCAGATCCTGATTTAATTGACCAGGTAATTATCAACCTGATGCTGAATGCTATAGATGCTGTAAAGGAAGTCGAAAATCCAAAAATTTCCGTATTTGCCACATTAAACAGCGCAAACCGTGTGATCATCGACTTCCAGGATAACGGTACCGGGATCATGCCTGATATCATGGATAAAATATTTATGCCTTTCTTTACTTCAAAAAAACACGGAAACGGAATAGGGTTAAGTCTTTCACGTCAGATCATGCATCTTCATAAAGGAAGTGTCCTGGTGCGTTCAAAGCCTGAAGAAGGAACCGTTTTCACGCTGGTTTTTTAGACATGTTCCTTTTTGCATAAAAAACCGAATGCAAATTCATTGTACTTTAGTACTTTTAAATTTCTGCCGTAAAAACCAAATCTGATGACAGCAAAGCGGCTATTGCTCCTTGTAGGTTTTTTGTTGACTTTCATCCTGGTCCTGGCCCAACCCGGTACAGATATGCGCCGGTCAGTTGCCGATTCAGTTTTTTCAGGGCAAAACCGCCTGACTATTTATGTTATCCCATCGAAAGTTAAATATGACTGGAGCTCTCCACATTCACTTTACAAGTCATATATTAAAAATTCCCTGAGGAATATTTTCAGTAAAACAAACTATCTGCTTGGGCATGCTTTCGTCGATTTACAGCCAGCCGTACCGGGTGAAAGGATATTAAGCGGTATGAGATCGGTTTCGAGAAAAGAGCCAAAAGACCTGGTATTTAAACAGCATTATGGCCTGGCAATTTTAGGGTGCGGGCTACATGGGAGGCTCGAAACTGAAGAAGAACTTACCATTAAACTGGGTAAATTTTCACGAAAAGGAAGGCTGGCATTCATGGAATTTATTATCAGCGATAGTGCAACAGCAAGATTGACTGACTTTTATTTTTCATATAAAGCCAGTCTTGATTCGCTTTCGGCGGAGGCTTTATATGGTGGGGCGTTCTGGCCAAGGTATTATGGAGAAGGTGCCGGATGTTCAGCATTTGCAATCAGCTTCCTGGACCTTGTTGGTATTTTGAAAGATGAATCCGATGAATGGTTAGTCAAAATTGATATCCCCATGTCACTTATCGGCGGTCCGTTTAACGGTTTAAATGAAGTCAGGCTGAAGGATATCAGGAAAGAGAAAAGCTGGGCAATTTCCAGTGCACCCGGCCCGCAAACCTATGAGCACCTTGAAATGTACGATCCGACCCTGATGTATGAATGGATACATTCTATTCTTGAAAACAACAAAGGGCATGAAGAATTAATGTCCACCCCTTTACAATTGAATAAGGCAAAAGGCATCCTGATTGATTACCGGGAGGAGCCACTTCCTGAGATTGAAAGTATTTTCATTGAGCGTAAAGCGCCATCGCTTTTCATCGATCCCTGCAGGTAATTCATGCCTAAAACCAATAAAGATGTATGAATGAACTCTATTCATACATGTTAAGTTTGACATTAGTAATCCGAAGATTTACATTTGCAATTGATTAGTAAAAGAATCAAAGGGTTTGAACAACAATTTAACAATTTAACAATTTAACAGTTTAACAGTTTAACAATTTCGCAATCAGATCAATAAGCTCTATAATTAACCATTAAATCAAAACAATCATGAAAAGAATTTTAACTGTATTACTAAGTTTATCTGTAGTATTTGCTGTTGCCCAGGAAAGGGGATTTACCGGCCCGAAACCGGTTAATCATGCACCCGGGGTTTGCCCGAGCCTTGTTATGACACCAGTTGATAATGCAGTGGTTTTCCCTGCTGACCTGGTAGAAAGCATCCTTGGACCGGACATCCTGTCTTATTCAAATGTATCTTTTACGGGAGTCGCTGGTAATCCTGATGCATCGGCCGGGCTGTTTTCAGGTGGCACTGATGCAGGAATCGGAATAGAAACGGGTATAGTACTTTCCTGTGGTTTTACTTCCACAGCAATCGGCCCTAATTCCTCTGATGGTATTTCTATTGGACTGAACCTTTCCGGCGATGCAGACTTAACCACACTTGCTTCACAGCCTACCTATGATGCTACCATTCTTGAATTCGATTTTGTACCGCTATATAATGAACTCTTTATCGAGTTTGTTTTTGGTTCCGACGAGTATACTGAGTGGATTGGGTCTTACAATGATGTTTTTGCTTTCTTCCTGAACAGTACAAATATCGCTGTTGTTCCCAGCACAAATACCCCGATCAGCATCAACACCATCAATCCCGGTTCAAACAGCACTTACTATAAGGATAACGAAGCATTCCCCGGACCTTTCTGTAATGAAATGGACGGATTTACCACTGTAATGGTTGCAACGGGTGCCGTTAATCCTAATGTAACTAACCATATCAAACTGGCCATTTCTGACGCAGGTGACGACGCATTAGACAGCTGGGTATTCTTCAAAGCCGAAGGCTTCAGTGGTGTCGACCCGGAAGTCCCGGTTTCCAACTGGGCGTTGTTCATCGGCATAGGCCTGATCCTCATTTTCGCAGTTATCCGTTTCAGGAAACTGGTTTAATTAATATTAGAATTAAGAAAAGGCTGCTATTTTTCAATAGCGGCCTTTTTTGTTTATTATATATTGCAATGTACGAATAACGCTTTATCGTACATCTTTTTTTTAACAGTTATATAATTGTATTACAGCTATTTAACTATATTTTTTCATTGCAGCGTTTAACTGTACACCATTTTACTTGACTTCCAGTATCGCTTTGAATTATATTCGCATTCATAAAGATATATATGTAGTTTAATAATTGTAAACCATTTAATCACAGTTTTATGAAAAGATCAATTAGAATTACATTATCTGTCATGATAATGTTCATTTGGGGCAATGTTGCTTTTAGCCAGGTCGATCCCTCATCACCAGAATATCAGTCGATTAAAAGCCAGGGATTAATCGAACAACCACAGCAGGTAATGCCCGTTGGGAATATTACCCCTATCCTTCCGACAGAAGGCGGTGAAAGGGCCGTAGGACTTTTTACCCCGTTGGATGGTACTTTTACCGGACCTTTGGGTGCATGTGACGACTGCTTTTTCGGACCCTTCGCCCTACCATTTACCTTTTGCTTTTATGGGGAGCCTCATACCTCTTTCTACCTGAATAACAATGGTAACGTTACTTTTGATTTTGGATACAGTTCATTCTCATCAACCGGGTTTCCTGTTGCAGGAATTGACATGCTTGCTCCATTCTGGGCAGATGTAGACACAAGAAGCGGCCTTGGAGGTGTTTATTATAAAATTGAACCTACCCGCGTAACCGTTATTTGGGATAATACCGGGTACTTTTCAATTCAGGGAGACAAAAGGAACACTTTTGAACTGATCTTTACCGATGGTACTGATCCTTTGATCGGAGTCGGAAATAATGTTGCTTTTAGTTTTGCCGATATGCAGTGGACTACCGGAAGCGCTTCGGGTGGAGTCGGTGGTTTTGGCGGAATACCAGCAACTGTTGGTGTAAACAAGGGTGATGGCGTTTTATTTGCCCTGGTTGGCAGATTTGACCATGCTGGCAGTGATTATGACGGCCCGGGTGGTGTAAATGACGGTATCAGTTATCTTGATGAGAAGGATTATTTCTTCGATGCTTGTGCTGCAGAAGTGGTTGTTGTCCCTGAAACCCCTGTTTCAAACTGGGCCCTTTTCATTGGCATAGGCCTGATCTTGATTTTTGCAGTCGTCCGCTTCAGAAGACTGGTTTAATAATAATAGAATGTTACAGTTAAGGCTGCTGATATTTTCAGCGGCCTTTTCTGCTATTGAATTAAAAGATGTACGAATGCAGTTCATTCGTACATCTTTTAATTTATATCATTTATTTGTTTTACAATGACTTATCATAAATGAGAGATTAAACGGGTTGCTAAAGTCTGGTTCCGGCTTGACTATAATGCTTTGTGTTTGTACATTTACTTCATCAACAGACCAAAGAATAATTATTTCAAACCATTAAACTCTTCTTGTATGAAAAGAATCATGAAATTAACCTTTGCTTTGATCATGTTTTCAGCTATGGTCAATTTTGGCTTTAGCCAGGTGAACCCCTCCTCACCGGAATACCAGAGCATGAAAGATCAGGGCTTAATTGAGCAACCACAGCAGGTTATACCTGCAGCACCCGTTACCCCCATATTACCTTCAGAAACCGGCGGAAGATTTGTCGGACTTTTTGTCCCGCTGGATGGCAGTTTTACAGGACCATTAGGTGAATGTGACGACTGCTCGTTCGGACCGTTCACCCTACCTTTCACCTTTTGTTTTTATGGGACCAATTACACATCATTTTATATTAATAATAATGGTAATGTCTCGTTTGAAGGAAGTTATGGCACATACTCCTCCACAGGTTTCCCTGTCGCTGATTTCGGGATGCTTGCCCCTTTCTGGGCTGATGTAGATACCAGAAGCGGTCTCGGTGCGGTTTATTACAAAATGGAAGCTACCCGTGTCACTGTGATCTGGGATAATACAGGTTATTATTCTGTTAATGGTGATAAGAGATGTACCTTCGAACTTGTCTTTACCAATGGTACTGATCCATTGATCGGTGTAGGAAATAACGTAGCATTCAGCTATGATGATATGCAATGGACTACCGGCGATGCTTCAGGCGGAGTTGGCGGTTTTGGTGGTACGCCTGCCACAGTCGGCGTTAACAGGGGCGATGGCATTAATTATGCACTTGTCGGACGTTTTGACCATGAAGGTGTAGATTATGACGGCCCGGGAGGTATTGCTGACGGTGTCAGCTATCTCGACGGTAAGTACTTTTCCTTCGATGCTTGTGGTGAAAATGTTGTTATCATACCTGAAACCCCCATATCCAACTGGGCCCTTTTCATTGGAATCGGACTGATCCTGATTTTCGCAGTTATCCGTTTCAGGAGACTGTTGTAATTAATAATAGAATCTTCTTGAAAAAGAGGCTGTCTCAATTGTCTGAGGCGCCTCTTTTTTTGTAGTCCGACGACTTTAGGTCAAAGTCCTCAGTCCGACGGGTAAATCCGTCGGTTCTTTGATTTTATCTGACAATTACTTTGGAAGTCCTGCCTTGCGTATCTTTCAAAATATAAATCCCTGGACTGATCCCCCCAGTGTACATCACCATTGCATTTTCCACAATGCGGATTGTCTTTCCTACTGCGTCAGCCATTATCCCTGAAAACGGGGCCTTAAAATATATGATCCCGGATGTGACGGGATTGGGATAAAAAGAAACCTGGCTATCCTGCCCGGCTAAATCTGGAAGATAATTCAGCTCATTACTGCTTCCCGGTGTAGGATCGGTGAAAAAAATCCAGGGAAGCTCCCCGTCAGCCTGCCGGCCAAAGGAAATATCGATGCCCTGGATCCCCCAGCTTACACTGTCGATCAGGTAGAATCCTGTCGTTTCATTATCAAAGATCCCCAACTGCTCACCTTCATCATTAAGCTTATAATCAGTGTGAAACGGTCCCTGCTCAGGCTGGCCGTCGGCCCATATGATAATAAACGTGCCGGGTTGCATCGTCAGATCGGGTAATTGCCATTTATCCGGGTTCAGGAGGTTATCCGAAAGGTATTTATCACCCAGCCAGACCGCTGTATCATCACCATTAAATATTTCAACCCAATTATCATATTCGCCATATTCATCGGCAATAGTGCTGTCGTTATCGGCCATGAGCTCGTTGATAAAAAGCTGCGGATCATTGGACAGGTGGAAGTTAATAATAGCAGGGAGGCATGGAAGCAGGGAGGCATGGTTATTCTGATCTGTTGCGGAAATTTGCCAGGAAAGGGATTCGCCAAGCTGGAATGGCCCTATTTCACACCCGTAAACCCCATCGCCTGGCTCATGATCATGATCACTGCCATCATCCCGCATTTCAGCATATTGAACAGGTCCTGAATTAACCTGGTAAACAAGCTTTACGGTGGGTGAAAGGTTTTCATCCTCTATAGCTGCCCGCACCCAGTATTGTTCACCGGGAATTGCTTTCGAAGACGATATATAATTCATTGCCGGTGGTATATCGTTCAGGCTTATCTGTTGTGAGGCATTCGTCTTACGGGTCTGAATATAGGGTTTAAGCCCGTAATCGACATGGCCTCCCAGAGCAGTATTATAGGAATTAAGGAAATCAGCATAAGTATAGCCGTAATCGAGGGGATAATATGGATCTCCAACTACCGATGAACTAATCAGGCTCCTGATTTCATCGATCGAAGCAAAAAGCGAATCTTCATTCTCAAGCATTACAAGGATTTCATTCATATAGAATGAATACCGGTCGCGTATTTCCGGGACATCAAGCAGTCTGGTGTAAAGCGGACGCGCCTCCGGGGCGTGCTGTTCCCAGTCATAAATGTTCCTGGTTCCCCAGTTACGGTCAAGCCAGTCAATACCCAGGGTATTATCAAGGTCATAAGGGATATATTCAAAGCGGCCGGTTTCAGTATTGTGGTATAAATAGAAGTTATTCTTGTTATAAATGTACCCGTCCCAATTCCCGGTGATCACATCCATCGCCATGATCTTCAGGTAGTCATTCAGGTTAAAAACTTTTTCCAGCTCACATTCCAGATTAGCCAGGGCAGTGTTGTTCAGGACATTTATAAAATTCGCCAGGTCGGAATAATCGTCCAATTCTTCATTTTGTGTAAGCTCATACACTCTCCTGCTGCCAGCATCCAGTTTATACAAATCCGGATTGCTGCCAAGGTAGGCAAGGTCAGCCGGATAAAGGCACTTGTATAGGTTCCCGTCATTGTTATCAAACCTGGATTTGACAAATTCCTCATCTATATGCTCAACAATGATATACAGTCCATAATAATTACCATTGATATAAACCCTGGCATGGGTAGAACGCGGAGCCGGCACGTTCACTGCCCTGAGCCAATCCCAGCATAGCCGTGCACGGATGATCGAAGGATCATTATGCTCACCGTTCAGGTTCATCTTTTCCAATCCATAGAATTTTCTCCCGGCTTCGAACGTATTGAATGAAACTTTGAAAGACTTTTTCTGGGAATAACGAGAGGTATTTCCGCGTAAGCGGAAGCCAACATTATCAAGGGTTTCATTGATAGTGCCATTTGAGAATTCAAAGGCAGCATGAAATTCGATATCACTCTCCACATTTGCATAGATCCAGTCCAGCGTATCGGGAGGAATTGTGATATCAATCCTTGCCACGACAGAACTGTCGAAGACCGGGGCATTCGGGGGAAATTCCGGTTGGGAGATTGCTGCATTAGCTATCAGTATGCAGAAAATAATTGCAAGTTTGACCGAGTTTCGCATTTGGCTGATTTTTAACCCTCCCCCTGACCCCCTCCCTAAAGTTAGGGAGGGGGAAGAGAAGGATTTATTTAGTACATTCCATTTCAATAAAGTTAAATATTCGTTCTTTTACTGATTCAATATTAGTCAGGTCTTCATTATAAATTCTAAGAATTTTAAAACCTTTGCTTTTCAGGATATCATCCCTGTACGAATCTCTTTCTTTCTGCTGTAAATGGATTCCTCCATCAAGCTCAATAATTAGTTTAATTTCTGCACAATAAAAATCTGGCACGAAGAAGAAATGCTCATTCACTTTATGTTCATAGTATAAAGGATGTTGCCTTAAAAACCTGTATCCGCCTAACCTCCTGTTCCTTATAATTTCCCAGAAAATTTTTTCGCTTGCTGTAGGATTCTTGCGAAGCTTTCCTGCAATTTTTTTAATTTCAGGATATTTCATTTCAAACAAAATGTGAAGATCTTCCCCCTCCCTAACCTTAGGGAGGGGGTCAGGGGGAGGGTTATAAAAGCATCCGGCAAAATTAGGCTTTTATTTCTCCGAAAAAACCACCTTCGTCACGACTTCCCCGACTGCACGAAGCGTCTTTTTATCGATTTTATCGAAGGTATCGCCGCTGGTATGCCAGTATTCATAGAAGCTGCCATTGGACGATGACGGGTCGAGATGGATGATATCAATGGCAGGGATTTTCCTGATCTCATTGATAAAATAGTGGTCATCATTGATATAGCCGCCCTTTTCGCGAAGGAAATAATCCTGGTAGCCCAGGCTTTCAGCATAATCCCATACTTTTTTCACTTTATCGGGGGCATAATAAAGGGAAAAACCTTCCTGCTGGAATTTTGCCCCGGAAGCGCCAACCATATCGAGCAATATCACAAACCTTGCCCTGTAATCGGGAATGTGCGGGTTCCTTGACCAGTACTGTGAACCAAGCCCCCAGTGCTCGTTAGCGGCTTCATGCTGCTTGTCCTGGGGTGGACCGAAATCTTCCAGATCGAAAAAGATAATATCGACACCTACATTGGATGGATTATCTTTCAACAGCCTTGCCAGCCCGAGGATCACCCCTACGCCACTGGCACCATCATTGGCACCCATTACGGGCTGGTTATGTTTTGAAACATCCTTGTCATAGTCAGCATATGGCCGGGAGTCCCAGTGGGCACAAAGCATGATACGGGCTTTTTTCTCAGGGTGGAAAGTTGCGATGATATTCTTGCCGGTGAATACTTCCCCGTTGTATGTCCTGGCTTTGAATTCCTGGATTGAGACATAAGGGGTACAGGATGACAGCTTGTTTTGTAACCAGAAAGCACAATCTGCATGTGCTTTGCTGCCAGGGACCCTCGCCCCGAAATCAGTTTGTGCTTTTACAAAAGCCAGGGCCGAATCGGCATTGAAAGATGGGATAACTATAGTGGCAGCGGCTGGGCTGTCGGCAGGTTGTTCTTTCTTTACCGGGCCCTTGCAACCATAGGATAAAAATAACACTGTAGCTGGGATAAAAATGATCAGCTTATATTTAATATTTCTCACAGATTTACTCAGATTTAAGACACGGATTTTCACAGATTTCAGCCCCTACCCCTTCCCTTCCGCCAACTGGCGGAGAGGGAGAAAGGGAGGGGGCCATTATAGCATTTCATTCGCCAGGTTTGCCAGTTCACTGCGCTCGCCTTTCTCCAGCCTGACATGGGCATAGATCGGGTGGTGCTTGATCTTGTCGATCAGGTATGAGAGGCCGTTACTCTGGGAATCAAGGTAAGGTGTATCGATCTGGTAAATATCGCCGGTAAACACGATCTTGGTGTTTTCGCCGGCGCGGGTGATGATCGTTTTCACCTCGTGCGGGGTCAGGTTTTGCGCCTCATCGACAATAAAGAAAACATTGGAGATGCTTCTTCCACGAATATACGCCAGGGGTGTGATCACCAGCTTTTCGCTTTCGAGCGCATCGGAGATCTTCTTGAACTCCTTATCGGCTTCGCTGTATTGGTTCTGGATGAATTTCAGGTTATCATACAGCGGTTCCATGTAGGGGCTGAGCTTATCCTTGATATCACCGGGAAGGTACCCGATATCTTTGTTACTCAGCGGGACAATAGGCCTTGCCAGGTAGATCTGCTTGTAATTCTTCTTTTGATCGAGTGCTCCCGCCAGAGCCAGGAGGGTCTTGCCCGTACCGGCAACTCCCTGGAGTGTTACCAATTTTACACGGGGGTTCCGTATGGCATGCAGTGCGAAAACCTGCTCGGCATTGCGGGGCGTGATCTTATAAGCCTGCGTCTTTTCAACCCTTTCGATCTTTCCCAGGACCGGGTTATAATAAGCCAGGGCCGAGGAATTACCATTCTTAAGGATATAATAATGATTCGGGATAGGGCTTTCCAGGTTCACATCTGACGGATCGATCAGGCCATCTGCATACAGCTTGTCGATAGCCCCTTTGTCCACTCCCTCGATGGTGGATTTACCGGGGTACAGCGATTCCACATCCTGGATTTTCCCCGTCTCATAATCTTCGGCCTGGATATCCAGTGATTTGGCTTTCAGCCTGAGGTTGATATCCTTCGTTACGAGGATGACCGGCCGTTGAGGGTGCTCTTCCTGGATGACCATGGCGGCATTGAGGATACGGTGATCGGGCTTGTTACCGTCGAATACGGCCCGAGCGTCGATCGGGCTTTCATTCTCATTCATGATCACCCGGATACATCCGGCACCCTGGCTGTCGATCTCGATCCAGTTGGTAAGTGAATGATTTGATGATAAGCGGTCCATGATCCGGATGAATTCCCGGGCCTCAAAGTTCTTGGTATCGTTGCCCTTTTTGAAATTATCCAGCTCTTCCAGAACGGTAATCGGAATGGCTATGTCATTATCTTCAAAACTATAAATCGCGTTATGATTATAAAGAATAACGGAAGTGTCGAGGACGAATATTTTGGCGACTTTGCTTTTCTTTCGGGCCATGAAGGAAATGTTGAATGTTATTGCCCCCTCCC